>CATPCA010000144.1 GCA_955652545.1 Candidatus Dormiibacterota bacterium | reverse complement strand
GGGATGCGTTCCATGGTCTGCCGATCCACGGCGATGAGGCCGAACCGGCGCGAGTAGCCCTCTGCCCACTCGAAGTTGTCCATCGAGCTCCAGTGCAGGTAGCCGCGCACGTCGACACCGTCGGCAAGCGCGTCGCACACCGCACCGAGGTGATCCACGATGAACCCACCTCGCAGCTCATCGCGCTCGTCGGCGACCCCGTTCTCGGTGATGACGATGGGCAGGTGGAACTCCTCCCATAGCCGGGCGAGCGCCCGGCGAAGGGCGTCGGGTTCGATGGACCAGCCGAAGGAGGAGAGCGGCAGGCCGGGTGCGGTGACGTTGTCACCGAACAGTCCGCCCGGGTTGCGGACATTGAACCGCACCCTTTCTTCGCAGTAGAAGTTGAGCCCGAGGTAGTCGAGCGATCCGCGGAGCCCGGCAACCGGCCGGCCAGCCCCGACCGGCGGCAGCATCCGGCCGCTGCGGCAGGCGCGCAGGAACCAGCGGTTGAACAACCTGTTGGGGATCACCGTCGCGGCCTGATCCAGCAAGGAGTGCGCGTTCAGCGCCCGCATCGGCCGTTCGTGGTGGGCGATGGAAACGTGGGCCGTCCACCCGTGGGCTGTGGCAACACGGTGCACGGCCGTGTAGCCCGCTGCGTGCATCCGAGCCAGGCCACCGAGCGCCGCCAGGAAGCCGCGCATCCCTCGTCGCAGAGGTGGCCATTCGCCGTACAGGTAGCCGAAGACCGCGAGGACCGACGGCTCGTTGATCGTGACCCACCAGCGCACTTCAGCTCCCATCGCCTCCGCGCACAACGCGGCGAAGCGTGCGAAGAGCCGCGGCGCGTCGGGGTCGAGAACTCCACCGCGATCCGCGAGCCAGGTGGGCAGCGTGAAGTGGTGCAGGGTCACCACCGGTTCGAGGCGCAGCGCGCGACAGGTGCGGACGACGTCACGGTAGTGACGGAGCTCGACAGGGTCGAACACCCCCTCGCGCGGCTCGACTCGCGACCATTCGATGGAGAAGCGGTGCGCGTTGTGACCCATGCCGGCGAGCAGCTGCAGGTCGGCTTGATAGCGCGCGTGATGATCACAGGCCACACCCGACACGCTGCCGTCCTTGATCCGCTCAGGGTGCTCACGTTCCATGCGCGACCAGTCGTTGTCGAGCCCACCCTCAACCTGGTGGGCGGCGGTGGCACAGCCGAGGAGAAATGCCTCCGGCAGCCGCCCGGGGACGCTCATCGGCTGACCGCGCAGCCGCTCGTTCCTGTCACGCCGGGGTTGGGAGCGGTCACTCAGAGCGGACGGCGCACACGGAGGATCGCCACACCGCTGTCACGCTGGTCAGCGACCAACTCCGCGCCCCCGCGGCGCGCCCAGGCACGCACCGCGAAGGCCTGCTCGGCGATCGGGGTGCGCACCTCGATGACCTGGCCGGCGCCCAGGGTCTCATAGGCACGCCGGACCCGCCCGAGCGCGGGGTCGCCGCACTCCTGCTCGGCATCGGCGAGGTCGAGGACGACGATGGGAGCGGGCGCGCCGCCCACTCCCATCGCGGTGTCGCTCGGCAGGGTCACGCGCCGGCTGCGGCCTGCTCGCGCACGTCCTTCTCGACGGGCACGCCGACCGAGTTACCCCACTCGCTCCACGAGCCGTCGTAGTTGCTGACGGTCGGGAAGCCGAGCAGGTAGCGCAGCACGAACCAGGTGTGCGACGAGCGCTCGCCGATGCGGCAATAGGTGATCACCGGGGTCTCGCCGGTCACACCCTGGGCGGCGTAGAGCTCGCGCAACTCGTCGGCGGATTTGAAGGTGTCGTCGTCCTTGATCGCCTGCGCCCAGGGGATGTTGGCGGCGCCGGGGATGTGGCCGGCGCGCTGGGCGCCCTCGTTGGCGTACTCCGGGGGCGCCGAGATCTCGCCCTTGAACTCGGCCGGGGAGCGGACGTCGACGAGGTTGAAGTCATCGCGGCCGAGGATCTGCCTGACGTCCGGGAGGAACGAGCGAAGGCTGGTGTCGGCCTCGGCAGCCTTGTATTGCGTGGGGGTGAACGTGGGCACCTCCTCGGTGGTCGGCCGGCCCTCGTCGAACCATTTGCGCCGACCGCCGTTGAGGAGACGGATGTCGCGATGACCGTAGATGGTGAACGTCCAGTGGGCGAAGGCCGCGAACCAGTTGCGCATGTCGCCGTACAGCACCAGCGTGGTGTCCGGCGTGGCGCCGACGCGGCTGAGCAGCCGTTCGAACTGCTCGCGCGACAGGATGTCGCGGCGCACCGTGTCGTTGATATCCCGCTTCCAATCGATCAGGGCGGAGCCGGGGATGTGGCCCAGCTCGTAGGCGCTGCTGGGGTCGTAGTCGACCTCGAGAATGCGGACGTTCTTGTCGTCGAGGTGGTCCTGGAGCCAGTCCGTGGTGACCAGAGCCTCCGGATGCGCATAGTCGGCCATGTGGTGGTGCCCTCCCTGGGTAGGCCGTGAAGGCCGCTGAAAACCCGACCATATTACTCATGATTGGGTTGGGCACGTCGCCGCCGATGCGCAGGCAGGTCCCCATAATGGCGACCGTCCCTTGGCGGTTCGGTTCGGAGGCAGGATGAGCGAGAGCGCCGCGACACAGCCAGGCGGAGGGACGCAACCGCGCGTGCCCGGCACCGTGCAATTGATGACCAGCGAGCCGATCTCCATGCCGGCCTCCGCCGCGGCCGGGCAGAGCTCGCTGCGCGAGCAGCTCGAGGAGCGGCCGTGGCTGCTCGCGGTTGGTGTCCTCGCGCTGGGAGGCTTCTTTCTCCTGCTCCGCGCGCGTCGCCCGGACTGATCGATCAGCGTCGCTTCGACGGGCGTCGCGCCGGGGCCTTGGCGCGGGCGCTCGGCGCTGCCGCTGCCGGGGCGTCGGCGAGAGCCGCCGGCAGCGCCGGCGGTGGAACCGGGGGCGGGGCTGCGGGTCCGCTGAAGATGTCGAGAAAGAGGGTCTCGAAGGTCAGCCGCGGCTGCGCGTACTGAGATATCTCGGCGCGAGCCCGCAGGAGCAGACCGAGGATGTCGGTGAGTCGCGCTGCGCCGAGGCTTTCCGCCCAGCGCTCGAGTGGATCGGCGTACTCCGTCCAGAGGCGCAGCTGCGGGGTCGCGGTGGCCTGGCAGAGGGCGTCGCGGACGAACGACGACCAGACCGAGAGCAACAGGGTGGCACGCTCGCGGCCCTCGACCCCCGCCCCGGGGGTCAGCTCAGAGGCGGCGCGGAGCGCGCCCTCCATGCCACCGCCGGCGATCGCCAGGAAGGCGTGCAGCGCCTCGACCTCTGCCACCATCACACCAGGCTCTGAGGCCAGGCGGTGAGCGCGGCCGGGGCGGCCCCCGCTCAACGCGGACGCCAGCGCCGCGACTCGAGCGTCGACGCCACGCTGCTCGAGCCAGGACGCGATGCTCAGGACGTCGACCGTCCCCAGCGCGACCTGTCGCGTCCGCGACAGGAGCGTCGCCGGGAGCGCCTCGGGGTTGGCGGCACACAGCACGATCAGCGTGTTCAGTGGCGGCTCCTCGAGCGTCTTGAGCAGGGCGTCAGCCGCCTGCTCGGTCAGCCGGTCGGCGCGTGCCATCACCGCAACGCGCATGCCGCCTGCGTAGGTCCGCAGCGACATCGCGTCCTGGAGACTCGGCCCGGCGTCGGCATGGGCGCC
>CATPCA010000143.1 GCA_955652545.1 Candidatus Dormiibacterota bacterium | reverse complement strand
GCGGCGTCACCGTCGTGGGCGAGGCCGCGGATCATCCCGACGATCACCCCCTGCGGCGCGAGCAGGATGAACCCGTCGAGGGCCAGGGCGCAGTGCACGATGAGCAGGGTGGTCTGGAGCGGAGCCACCGCGAACATGCCGCCGCCGAGCAGGGCCGCGGCCAGCGCTGCCGCCCTGTCCAGGGGGGTGTTCCCGACGGCACCGTCCAGCGCCGCCGCCAGCGCGTCGCCGTCGGCCGGCGGGGGGTCGGCGCCCAGCAAGCGGCGCGCCGCCACGCGGTTGACGAAGCGCAGGTCGGCGACGCTGAGGCGCGAGCTCACTGGGACAGCTCGAAGAGCGCGTCCTCGAAGCGGACCAGGCCGCCGACGACGGTCTCGTCGAGCGTGGGCGTGATCTCCACGCGTGCCTCGAGGAGCTCCTCGACGGTCAGGCCGAGCTCGCTGGCGATCGAGGCAAGACGCCGGTCATCCACGGCCGCAGCTTATCCACTGGCAGCGCGTCTGGCGCCTTTCCGCCCCGGCTCAGCCCTCAGCCGCCGCGGCCGGCTGCGGGACCGGCACGCGTTGCCGGGCGGCGATGAAGCGCATCCTCTCCAGGAACCCGTCGATGATCTCCGGCCAGGCGTAATCGGCGGCGTCGCGGCGCGCCGCGGCGCGGAGGCGGCGCGACAGGTCGGGACGCTCGGCGAGCCCACTCAATGCGCTGGCCAGCTCGGTTCCCTCGGCCGTCTCGACGACGATGGCGTTGCCATACGGACGGGCGTACTCCTCGCCAGTGGCGCCGACCACGGCGACACCCCCGGCGGCCATGGCCTCGAGACCGACCAGGCCAAACGGCTCATGTCCGGAGTTGGCGAGAACGGCATCTGAGGCGAGCGAGATCGCCGGCAGCACCGTCTCAGGGAGAAAGCGGCGCAGGTTGACGATGGCGGTATCGCCGGTCCCCGCCAGGGAACGCGCGACGCCGGCGGCGTCCTCGATGGGCTCATTCCAGTCGGCGACGTCAAGGCCGAGCTGGCGGGCATGGCCGAGCACGCCATGGCCGAACGATTCGCCCCCGCCGCGCATCAGCAGCCGCGCGCTCACCCCCCGAGCGCGCAGCTCGGCGAGGGCGTCCATGCTCTGGTGCCATCGCTTGTCCGGGCTGAAGCGGCCGATCTTGAAGGTCAGGCAGGCGGAGCCGGCGGCGTCGCTGATCGCCTTCGCCGCGGCCGGGTCGACGGGTTGCAGCGCCTCGACCGGGATGCCGTTGGGGATGACCACGGGGTTGACACCATGCGGCCACATCAGGTGCTTCATGTAGCGGCTGACGGTTGTCACCGTGGCGGCTCGCTCGAGCGCGCGCCAGTCCATGTTGTCGAACCCGAAGTGGTTGTTGGCGTTCCACAGGATGACGCAGTTGTCGCGCATGCCGATCTCACGGAGCCCACGGTCGAGGATCCCGACGAAGTCGGCCGTCTGCCACTCCTCGCAGAGAATCGCCAGCACCCGTCCGCCCGCAGCCGCGGGGCGCACCGAGCCGTCGCGGATCAGCTGCGGCAGCTCGTGCCACACCTGCTCGATCTTTTCGTGCTCGCCGTCGTAGACCCCGGCGGGGTGGCGCCGGCTCACCGACTGCGCGATCCGCACCAGCCGCACTCCATCAACCGTTTCCTCAGCCGGTTTGGTGGGATCGCCGACGAAATACAGGGCGGTGCGAAAGCCCATCGCGGCGAAAGCGCGGCACATCTCTTTGGCGCGCACTCCCAGCCCGCCCGCTTGGCTGTACTGGTCCGGGCCCTCGAAGGAGACCATGGCGATCTCGAGCGTCGCTGGGGTGAACATCGTTCCAGAGTGTGCCTGCTGGCCCAGCCCCTTGGCGACCCGGCAGGGGCGCCGTTGGTGGCCCGGCGGCGGATCGAGATCTCGCGTCACCGTCCCGTGGCGAGATGGTGGGCTGCTTCGTCAGCGGGCGACGCGCAGACTGCCTTCAGGCGGAGTGTCCGGCGCCCGCCAGCCGGCACTCTGCTTCTTTGTGTCGCCCGCTCAGAGCCGCAGCAGCCTGGCCGCGTTGCCACCGGCGACCAGCATCCGTTCCGTGTCATCGAGCCCGGCGTCATCGAGCGCGCGCAGGTACCGGGGGACATCGAGCAGCGGGTGGTCGGACCCGAGCAGGATGCGCTCCACCCCCACCGCATCGAGAAGCGCGCGGTACACGGATGCCTCGTAGACAAATGGCTGCGCCGCGGTGTCGAAATAGAGCCGCTCGCAGACGTCCCGCACCTCACGAATGTGCGCGTAGAGCGGCAGGCCCCCGCCGAGGTGCGCGCAGATCAACCGCAGGTCACCGTGACGCTGCGCGAACTGCATGACGCGATCCGGTGTCACCGCACCCTTGCCCGGGTAGTCATGTCCCACCGGCTCGCTGCAGTGCAGCGTCCAGGGCATGTCAGAGGCGACGGATTCGGCGACCGCCGCGTCGACGCCGTCGCCCAGCAGCGCCCATCCCTGAGCGTCGGCGTTGAGCTCGCCGATACCACGCAGGCCCAGGTGCGCGCATCGTTTCACCTCGCGTGCCGCGCCGGGTTCGGCCGGCTGAATGACGCCGAAGCCGACCAGCCGGTCAGGAAAGCGCCGGCAGGCGCCGGCGACGTAATCGTTGGCCTCGGCGCACAGGCCCGGGTCGGCGAACGGCCAGCTGAAGCAGACGGTGCGGTCCACACCGTTCTCGTCCATCGCGGTCACGAGGGACTCCGCCGACGCCATCCTCTGGCCGCGTGCGTGGCACTCCGCAAACCAGGGCTCCGCCGCTGTGATCTGGTCGAGGTTGTCTCGAACCCGGTCAGGAAGGATGTGCGCGTGCGCGTCGATGATCATCGCGTCCAACCAGCTTCGGTCACGGTCCGCGGACATCGTAAACGGTCACGTGGTCGCTGCGGGCGACCACCGGAAAGCCCTGCGCCGCCCACCATCTCAGGTCCACCTGGGCGTCGATCACCCCGGGCGAGGTGAGCCGGTCATCGATCTCGACGTACTGGACGCGGTACTGTCCCAGCAGACCGAAGACCGCACAGGTCGAGCGCGGCTGGTTGTGGCATCCCTCGAGCATGGTGCGCACGTCGTTGAAGCGCGTCCCGAAATCGGTGCCGTAGCTCCACAACCAGCCGTAGTAACCCATGACCGCGGTGCGGCCCGCGACGATGAGCACCGGGTCGTTGGGCTTGCCCTCTGTGAGGAACACGGCGTCGGCCGGCGTTGACGCGGCCACGGTCGTGGCCATGCGCAGGTCATCAGCAGGAACTGAGGTGTACGGGCCGCCCACCGCGTCCATCGCAGGTGTCCACGGCATCAGCCGAAGCAGCACGAGCACCCCGGTAAGCAGCACGCTGGCCGCCATCGTGAACGCCGCGACGCCCCGCCACCAGCGCCGCCACCAGCGCACGACCAGCGTCCCGAGCAGCAGCGCCACACCCAGGTACCAGTAGAAGAAAAGCTTGGTGTTGTCCCAGTCCCAGGACTGGAAGACCACCACGTTGGCAACGAGGAACACGGCAACACAGGGAAGAGTGACCCGCAGCAGGTCGGAGGGGAAAAGCTGGGTGAGGCTACGGGCTCTTGTGGCGATGGTTTCCGAGAGGATGCCGGCGACGACGGCGATGAGGAGCAACGCGGAGAGCGGCACGGCGACGCCGGTATTGTCGATCCAGAATCCCCAGTACTGCGGTGAAACCAACGCGCGCACCAGCCCGCCGATGCCACCGATCAGCGATGTGAGCGACAGCAGCGGGCGGTCGCCACCGCCGCCAAGGTACATCCAGCCCGGCTCGACGGTCGGGAAGGCGTTGCCGAACAATTGCGAGCCGTGCGGCCCTCCCAGCACGGTCACCAGCTGGGGCAGAGCGACCACGACGGCCACGCCGAACGTGATCCACCAGCCGCGGTGGCGCCACTGCAGCGCGAGCAGGGTCAGCACGATGCCCATGGCGATGAGCGTGTGGATGTGGATCACGGGCATGAGGCCGAGAAGCAGGCCCGCCAGCGCGAAGCTCTCGTACCCGCGCCGTGGCGAGCGGGCCGCGGCGATCACCAGGATGAGCACCACCAGGGCGCCGGCGAACCCGTAGAGGATGGTGCGCTGCGGGAGCCACCAGGCGAAGAGTGGCGTGTACCACTGTTGATTTGGCAGCGGCTGCTGGGCGGCGGATGTCAGCAGCCCGTCGTAGGCGCGCGGTTGTGCGATCACCACCGCAGGCAGGTCGTGAAGCGTTCCGACCACGATGCCCGGGATGTCACCGGGATGTGAGAAGAACCCGGACCAGGTGCACTGTGCGGCGCTGAAACCGTGGTGCAGGCATGAGTCGGCGAGGATGCCGGTGAAACCGAGACCGCCGCCGATCAGACATATCGCGGCGGCGATCACGCCGGCGCCAACCCCCACGCCAAGCCGAACGGCAAGAGCAACCACCAGGAGGGCGATACAGACGGCGAGGAGCGCACCGGGCAGCGCCAGGGCTGCGGCCGGCGACGCTCCGAGGGTCACCAGCGTGGCCGACTGGAAATCCGGGAGGAACGGATAGCGCAGCGCCGAGCCGCTGAACAGCGGATTCTGCGGGGGCAGGTTGTGGCCCACGGCGAAGCTGCTGGAGGTGGTGAGGTGCTGCGCCCAATCGGCCCAGACAGTCAGGAATCCGGCGTTCAGGTTACCGGCGCCATCGGTGCTCAGCGTGTGCGCGAACAGCAGCGCGAACAGCACCGTGCTGAAGAATGCAGTCAGGGCCAGGCCGATGCGGTGGCGCCGCTGCTCGGCAGACATCAGGGCAGCCCAGCCGCTCCTCCATTGCGCAATGACGGCGTCGCGGCGCCGCCAGCTCACAGCGGTGAAGGCCGCGACCGTCAGCGCCTCTCCGCCCAGGACGACCGCGACGTTGAGCCCGGCGGCGAGCGCAAGCAGGTACGTGAGTGCGCTGCCGACCAGCACGGTGGCCACCAGGCCGGCGAGCACACGCTCTTCGACGCGCAGGTCGATGCGCGGCAGCGATCCGGCCGCGATGGTGCCGAGGATCAGCAGCAGTGCCGCCAACCCCAGCCACACTGAGCTCACCAGGCGTCGACCCAGAGCCGCATCTGGTGGTCAGTGTCGGGCAGCGGCAGCGCCGTCCAGACCGGGTAGAAAAAGATGAACCCAGCCACCACGGTGATCAGCCCCGCCCACGCGAGCGGCGCCAGCGGCACGCGGCGCGTCCCGACTCTGATCACAGTGGTGCGCAGGCCGGTGAGCACGTACGCGAGCGCCAGGGCGGCGAAGAGGAGCATGCCCAGTGCGTGGTAGAAGAACAGCACCCGGCGTTCGTTGCCCACCACCCAGAGCATCCACGAAGTGATGTAGCCGAGCACGATGAACGCCGGCACGAACCGGCGCGATATCACCGCGCTCACCGCCACCAGGCCCGCAAATGCCACCACCCCGAGGAACGCCAGGGTGAAGAGCGGGCCCGGGTCGACGCGCACGGTCACGTTATCGGGCTTCTGGGCGGCGTGGAACGTGATGATCATCACCGCCAGCGACGCCAGCCCGATGGTGGCGATCAACAGCCGCCACCACGGCGGGCCGCGGCTCAGACGCCACATGCAGGCGAGCAGGGCCGGGATGGACAGCCACCACACCGCGGGGTTGCCCATGTCGGTGATCGACGACACCGTGGGATTGTCCGGCGCAGTGGAGTTGACCTGGTCGAGGTAGAAGAGAACCGGGTGGTACATGACCGGCCAGGTGTACCAGCGCGATGCGTACGGATGAGGGTGGCACTCCTGTTCGTGGTACTGGAGCCCGGCGATGGTGATGTCGGCGATGTTGCCGATCGCCTGTGCGGGATTGGGCAGGGTGACGGCTCCGACCTTGAAGGTGGGCACCTGGAGGGTGTCGATGCTTCCCGCCGTCAGGCCGTTGGTCGCCGGGTCGCACTTGACGAAGTGGTAGACGTCGTTGTGGACGATGGTGAGGTAGCGCGAGAACGACGCGCAGAACACCGCGCCGACAATGAGCATCGCCACGGCGTAGTGCACCAGCGCGAACCGCCCCGCAGCTTCACGCCACATCACCACCTCATGACGGCGCCGGCCCGCGATCCGTCGCACCGCGGGAATCAGCCCGCCGATCCACGGTGAGAGGCCGCGCACGGCAATGAGAGCGGCCGCGATCACCAGCGGCGCAAGGGCGGTCAGCTTGGCCGCGAACGCCAGTCCGGCGACCAGCGCCATCACGTACAGCGTCGCCCTCCATTGTGTGCGCGTTCGCGCCTGCCAGTGCAGCAGGAAGAGGTAATAGAAGAGCGCCACGAAGAAGATGGCGATGATGTCGATGACCCCGGTGCGCGACTCGACGAACGCGAGGCCGTCCAGGGACACGAACACTGCCGCCGCGGTCGCAAACCAACGGTCGCGGCGCAGGCGCAACGCCAGGAGGTAGATGAGCCCGACCAGGAGGCTGCCAAAGATCACCGTGCTGGTCCGCCACGACCAGCTGGTGAAGCCCATCGTGGCGATGGGTGGCGTCATCAGCAGTTTGGCGAGCGGCGGCTCCGGGTCGAAGTACGACGCGGCCGGCTGACGGAGGTCTTTCGCTGCGTCCACCGGGAAGTACACCTCGTCGAACACGAAGCCGCACTCCTTGACATCGATGTGGTCGACCAGCTGGCCGGAGGCGTCTCTGCCCAGCGGCCCCACCGGGACCTGCGCGCACTCCGCGGCAGTCCCCTGGGTGATGGGGTAGCCGACGCCGGCGACGGCGATCGTGCCGCCGCCGGTCAGGAAGTTGGGATAGACCGGGCTCAGGAACCGCAGCGCCATCGAGAGCAGCACCAGCGCCACCACGGCAAGGACGTCGCGGTGCTCCAACGCGAGGAAGCCGCGCAGGCCGGCGCGGACGATCGGCTCGGACCCTGGACCCCCTCCCGGCCTCATCGGCGGCGCCCACGCCGGCGAGACGGCACAGACGCCGCCAGCGCTCGCGGCGGGCACACATGCTCGAGCAGTTCGGCGAGCAGTCCGTCGGCGTCTGCGATGGGCACGACCAGGAGGTCGTCGATGACGCAGCGCACCCCGGCGATGCGACGCAGGGCACGCGTGTCGACCCCGTCGCGCAGGCGAATCGAGATCGCCTCGGTGGCCAACCAGTGGTCGACCGGGCGGGGCAGCAGGTTGCGGCGCTCGGGGCGGCCGAAGACCGCGCTGAGCCGGACCACCTTGGCCCGCTCGATGTCGGCGGCGGCGAGGCGCCGGTTGGCGGCCATGGCCCGGACGACCAAGCTGTCGCCATCTCGCGTGAGGTAGCTGAATCGCTGCCGGGTCCAGAGCGACGTGGCGATCGCGAACAGGCCCGCGGAGACCACCGCGTACCCGAACGCAGCCCCCGAGGTGGGACGGAGCAGGGTGGTGAAGAGAGCGGTCAGCGCGAACACCGTCGCCGGCAGGAGCAGCCACGTCCGCCACCGACGCCAACGCGCGACGTCGTAGAGGATCGGGTGTCGGGCAGCCGTGGCCACGGCAGCCGAG
>CATPCA010000142.1 GCA_955652545.1 Candidatus Dormiibacterota bacterium | reverse complement strand
GCGGGATGTTCCTCGTGGGCGACGCGGCAGGCTATGACGACCCCACCACCGGCGAGGGCATCGGCATCGGCCTGCTCCTGGGCGAGCGGCTCGGGCTCCACCTCGCAGCCCTGCTCTCCGGGGACGTCCACGGGACCGCCGCGCAGGCTGGGTACCGGCGCGACCACGCAGCCCTCCATCGCAACCGGAGGCGGGTCACCGCACTGGCGCTGCTGATGGCGCGACACCCGTGGCTGAGCCGGCGAGCCGTGGCTCGGGCTGCCGACCGGCCCGGCGCGCTCGGAGCCTTGCTCGGTGTCAACTGCGGCTACTGGGGCTTCGACAAGCTGACCGTCCGCGACTGGATCACTCTCGCGGGGCTGTTACTGCGCCGGCCGGGCAGCGGAACGAACCGGGGGACGCCGGCGAAGGCCTCGCGGTAGCCGGTCAGGCCGTCGAGGAGCGCCTCCTCGGCACGCACGCGCGGCCACAGGACCAGTGCGTCGGCGACGGAGAGAAACACCGCCTCCCGCACCCTCCCCGCCGCAAGCGGCAAGCAGGCGAACTCGAGCGCGACGGCGGTGTAGTTCGGGTGGCGGAGCCGGCGGTACGGCCCGGACGTGATCACCGTCGTCGATGGGGACACGTGCGCAGTGACGTTCCAACTGTCGCCGAGCGTGCGGATGACGCTCAGTCGCAGGCATGTGGCGGCGGCGACTCCCGCCAGCGCGACGGCCTCCACCGACACGGGAATGTCGCGGCGGCGGCCCGGCCAGGCGGCGGTGACGAACAGGGCGACGTGTGCGGCCACCATGGCCGGGTAGGTGCCGGGCGACGACGGCACGCCGTTGCCCGTCCGCAGGCGGTTGCGGGCGGAGCGGCGAAGCTCGGCGATCCGCTGAGCTGCCAGGAGTGCCACCAGCGCGGTCCGGGTCCGCGGCGTCAGCACTCCCACGCGAGCTCCAGCAGCTCGACGGTGAGACCGGGACCGAAACCGAGGATGAGTCCGCGGCCGGAGGGCGACGGGAGCGACGCGGCAAGCTGTTCGAGCACGAAGAAGATCGCCGCCGACGAGGTGTTGCCCGTGGTCCGCAGCACGGTCCTGGTGGCAGCGAGCTGCTCCTCATGGAGTCCAAGGCAGTTGGCGACGGAGTCGACGATGGCGCTGCCACCCGGGTGCAGGGCAACAGCGTCCAGCCCGGCGGCGACATCGCTGCCGCAGAAGTCGTCGACCAGCGCGGGAAGCGCCGCCGCCAGCGTTGCGGGAAGCTTGCGCGACAGGATCACGCGGTAGCCATCGTCCGCGAGCTGATACCCCAGCGCGTCGACGGTGTCGGGCACGAGCACGCTGCTGACCCGACCAACATGGAAACCGTCCGCCGCGTCGCCGCCGCCTGCCTCGACCACGACTGCGCCCGCCCCGTCGCCGAACACCAGGGCGCTCAGGAGGTTGTCGAGGGAGTGGTCGTGGGGGCGGAAGGTGAGCGATGTCAGCTCGACGGCGATGACCAGCGCCCGCTGCCCGGGATGCGCGCGCGCCCAATCGGCCGCACGCGCCAGACCACCGGCGCCACCGGCACAGCCGAGTTGCATCATCGGCAGCCGGAGGACGTCAGGACGAAGGCCCAGCATCGGGATGAGATGGGCGTCGAGCCCCGGGAGGACGAAGCCGGTGCAGGACGCCACCACCACCAACCCGATGTTCTCGCGCCGATCGCCGGCAGAGGCGATGGCCCGATCCGCCGCCGCGACGGCGAGACGGGGTGCGGCTTCAAGGTACTGCGCGGTCTGCTCGCTGAGCGACAGAGCGGTGAGCATCTCGACGGGATCGCGCAAAAGATGGCGATACCCGTCGTCGAGAGGATCGACGAGCAGTGAGGTCCGTCTGGCCAGCTGCGGCCAGAGCTGAGGGAGGACGTCAACCACCTCCTGCCGGCTGACCCGGCGCGGTGGCGTGGCCGTTCCCATGCCGGCGAGGCGCACGGGAGCGACTTCGGCCGACGAACCGACGGCGGAGCCACGACGAGCCGGCATTGTGCTGGTCATGGCGACTGTCATAGCAGGTCGGAGTGAGCGCGCCGACGTCCCCGGTTCAGGATGCGGGGGCCTGGCGCCCTGGATGGCTCTCGACATCGACGACGTCGGATCGCAGGAGGTCAGCGATGCTCTCGCGTCGCACGATGACCCGGCCACGCCCGTGGCTGACCATGACAACAGCCGAACGGCAGAGGCCGTTGTAGTTGGACGACATCGAGTACGTGTATGCCCCGGTCACGGGTAGGCAGAGCAGATCCCCAAGCCGTGGCGCTGCCGGCAGCGCGATGTCACGGGCGAACGTATCGCTCGACTCGCAGTTCTTCCCGACCACGGTGTAGGGACCAGCCAGCCCGGGCTCCGCGACCGAAGGGTGGTCAACCAGTATCGGCTGGTAGGAGCTCCCGTACAGAGCGGGCCGGGGGTTGTCGCTGATGCCGCCGTCGATGGCGAGGAGAATCGTGCGCTCCGCGAGTCGCTTGATGGTCCCGATCGTGTAGACGGTGACCGCGGCGGTGGCTGCGATGGTTCTCCCCGGCTCGGCGAGAATCCGCCCCACGAATCCGCTCGCGTGCGCGGCCGTGTGCGCCACCGCGCCCCAGTCGGCAATCTCGGTCGACGGCTGCCCCACCGTGTAGGCGACACCGATGCCGCCGCCCACGATCAATTCGGCCGCCCCGCAGTCCCTCGCGATGGCGGCGGCCGCTGCGATGGCTTGCCCCAACGGCTCGAGGTCGGTGATCTGCGATCCAGCGTGGACGTGGATGCCCGTCAGCTCGAGGTGCGGTGTGGCCTGGATGCGAGCCACCAGGGCGGCCGCTTCGCCCCCCGCGATGGCGACGCCGAATTTCGAGGCAGCGTGGCCGGTCATGACCGACCGGTGCGTGGCGGCGATCACCCCGGGATTGACGCGGAGCGCCACAGCGCGACGGGAGCCATGCGCGTCGGCGAGAGCGGACAGGCGGTCGTACTCGTCCCAGGAGTCGATGACGATCCGTCCGATCCCGGCAGCGATGGCCGCGCCAAGCTCAGCGTTGGACTTGTTGTTGCCATGCAGGGTCAGCGCTGTCGCAGGCACCCCGCCCGCCATCGCGATGGCGACCTCTCCGGAGCTGGCCACGTCGATGCCCAGCCCCTCCTCGTGGACCAGTCGGGCCATCGAGCGGCAGAGGAAGGCTTTCCCCGCGTAGGCGGCGCCATCGGGAAAGGCCCGCATGATCTCGGCGCAACGCTGCCGCACATGGTCCTCGTCGTAGACGATCAGCGGTGTGCCGTGCTCCTCGGCCAATGCGGACAGTGGGATGCCACCGATCTGCAGGCCCGCGTCGCCGCTCCGCGCCGACGATGGCAGCAGCTGGCTCGGGAATGTCCACCCCATCAGTTCGGGCGATCAGGTCGATCAAGGCTCGCGATCGTGGCGCGTGACGGCTGTCGTGCAGCCTGGGCCTGGGTGGCCGCCGCCTCGGCATCACGCATCACCCGGAGGAGGTTTCCGCCCGCGAGTTGACGGCACTCCTGCTCCGACCAGCCTCGGTCGAGCAGCTCGGCAAACAGCGTCGGATAGTGGGCGACGTCCTCCAACCCGTCGGGCAGGTCATCGCAGCCGTCGAAATCGCCACCGATACCAACGTGCTCGACGCCGGCGACATCGCGCACGTGCTCGACATGGTCGGCAACCAGCGCCGTCGTCGCTCTGGGCCGCGGATGCGTCGCCCGGTACTCCGAGGCAAACCGCTCGCCCTCACCCGACACATGGCGCGGATCCAGCCCACTCCGGGCCATGGCTGCAGCCAGCGTGGCCGCCCACGCGTTGCACTCCGACGAGACGAAGTCGGGCACGAAGGTGACCATGCAGACACCGCCGTTGCCGGCGAGGCTGCCAAGCACGAGGTCGGGAACATTCCGGGGATGATCAACGAGCTCACGGCACGAGGAGTGGCTGAAGATGACCGGCGCCTCGCTGACCGCGAGGGCATCCAGCATCGTCGCCGCGCTGACGTGGGAGAGATCGACCAGCATGCCCAGGCGATTCATCTCGCGGACGACCTCGTGACCGAAGGGGCTCAGCCCGCCGAGCTGGGGCTCATCGGTCGCCGAGTCGGCCCACGCGACGTTGTCGTTGTGAGTCAGGGTGAGGTAGCGCACGCCAAGCGCATACAGCATCCGCAGAGCACCAATCGAGCATCCGATCGAATGCCCTCCCTCCGCTCCGAGAAGTGACGCGATGGCACCGCGCGCAAACACAGCGTCCACCTGATCGGCCGTCAGCGCCAGGCCCAGGTGATCTGAATGCCGTGTGATCATCGTGTGCACGAAATCGATCTGCTCCAGTGTCGCGGTCACCGCCGAGTCGCCGGCCAGCGTCGATGGAACGTACACCGACCAGAACTGGGCGCCGACACAGCCTTCGCGCAGTCGAGGTAGGTCCGTGCGCGTAGCAGTCTGGCGATTGGCGATGTCCAACGGGGTGGCGCCGGACTCTGCCAAGCAGCGCATTGCCCACGCCAGGTCGTTGTGACCGTCGACCAATGGTGTGCGTGAGAGAAGCTCTCGCGACGCGCCCAGGAAATGCTCTCGCCCCACGGGTCAAGTGTGACACGGGTGGCGCGTGGGCTCACCGGCGACCGCGGGTGGCGAGCGCGGCAGCACGTCCAGGTTGTCGACGCCCAGCGATGCGCCGCGTACGGTGCAGGGGATGCTGAATGAAAGGCCGCCGGGAGGCTACATCAGCAGATGCACGGCAAATGCCACGCCGAGCGCGACAACCACGGCGCGCAGCACCGTCGGAGACAAACGGCGGGCCAGCGCCACTCCGGCGAAACCACCAGCCGCACTCGCCGGCAGCATCACCGCGACAACGATCCAGGATACGGGTCCAAAGAGGGCGAAGTACACCGCCGCGACCACGTTGATGGTCAGTGACATCATCCCTTTCAGGGCGTTGAGGCGCTGCAGGTCGTCGCGGATGAAGAGCCCAAGCACTGCGAGCATCATCACCCCGAGCCCGGCGCCGAAGAAAGCGCCATAGACTCCACCGAGCAGCTGTGCGGCGGCGAGTATCGGGGAGCGGTGTTGCTCGTGCTCCGGTCGTCGCGAACGCACTCGCGAGGTCACCACCGGCTGCAACAGCAAGAGACCGCATGCCAGCAGGATGAGCCACGGCACGACCGCGGCGAACACTGCGGGCGACGTACGGGTCAGCAAGAACGCGCCCCCGAGCGCGCCGACGACGCTGATCGGTGTGAGGAAGAGAACACGGTCGCGCTGGAGTGAGAGCTCGTCCCGGTACGCGATGCTGCCGCCGGCGTACCCGAGCACCAATCCCAGCGTGCTGGTGACATTGGCCGTGAGCGCGGGGAAACCCAGCAGGAGCAGCGCGGGAAAGGACAGCAGCGTGCCGCCACCGGCCACGGCGTTGACGGCGCCGGCCAGCAGCGCTGCGGCCGCCACCAGCGCCAGTCCGGCGGCGTCGAGGTGGATCATCGGTCGATGGACGTGATCCCGGCTCGATCGGCGACCTCCCGCAGCCCGAGCAGATCCACAGTCAGCTCGCCGGCGGCGAGGCGGGCGCGAGTTGCGTACTCGTGCGCCACGCGTCGTTCCGCGTCGTCAGCCACCTGGCCGGCGCTGTGCTGCGGCACGCAGACCACACCGTCGTCATCGGCGACGATCACGTCGCCGGCGGCAACCGCCTGATCCGCGCAGACAATGGGCCGATTCACCGCGCCGGCTCCGCGCTTGGTGGTCCCCCGCGCGGAGATCCATCGCGACCACACGGGGAATTCCATGGCGCGCAGTTCCGCCACGTCGCGCACGCCGGCGTCGACGACCGCGGCGATGGCTCCGTGAACGCGAAGCGACGTTGCCAGCAGCTCACCGAGCATGCCGTCACTGCTCGCCGACGACATGGCGACGACGAGGACATCGCCGGGCTGACAGTGTTCCACCGCCAGGTGAATCATCAGGTTGTCTCCCGGCCGGCAGAGTACCGTCACCGCGGGTCCCGCCACTCGAACGCCTGTCTGGATGGGACGCACCGCGGGATCGAGCAGGCCGCGTCTGCCCTGAGCCTCGTGCGCGGCGACGACCCCGACCGCGGCAAGTCTCGCCACCACCGTCGCATCGGCACGGACGATGGTGCGCACCACAACGTGTTCGAGAGCCATGGGCCAATCCTCGCCGACGGTCTATGCCGATGCGGCGACCACGTTGTTGCGGAGCAGTCCGATGCCCTCGATCTCGGTCTCCATCACGTCGCCGGGCTGCAGGAATTCCGGGGGCGTGCGGGCGAAGCCGACGCCATCGGGTGTGCCGGTGGCGATGAGCATCCCGGGGAGAAGCGTCATCCCCTTTGAGAGCCACTCGATGATGGCGTCGACGGGGTAGATCATGTCCGCGGTGTTCCCGTCCTGCTTGAGCTCGCCATTGACCCTGAGCCGCAGCTGAAGGGCTTGCACGTCGGGCACCTCATCGCTGGTCAGCACCCACGGACCCACCGGGCAGAACCCGTCCAGGCTCTTGCCCTTGAAGAACTGTCCACCCCACTCGTACTGGATGTCGCGGGCGGTGACGTCGTTGAGCACCGTGTAGCCGAACACATGGTTGAGGGCTCTGGCACGCTGGATGTTCGCCCCGCGGCGCCCGATGATGACTCCGAGCTCGACCTCCCAGTCGATCTTGGTGCTCACGGATGCATCGATACGGATGTCGTCATAGGGGCCGGCGATGGTGGTTATCGCCTTGGTGAAGACGGTCGGCGGCTTCACCTCCT
>CATPCA010000141.1 GCA_955652545.1 Candidatus Dormiibacterota bacterium | reverse complement strand
TGCAGGGCGTGGCCATCGGGCACGACGCGGTTGGCGAGTCCCATCAGCAGCGCCTCGGCGGCCCCGACCCCGCGGCCGGTCAGGATCATGTCGAGGGCTCGGCCCTGGCCGACGATTCGCGCCAGCCTGATGGTGCCGCCGTCCATCAGCGGGACCCCGAAGCGACGGCAGAAGACACCGAACACCGCCGCCTGCGCTGCGACGCGCAGGTCACACCACAGCGCCACCTCGAGCCCACCCGCGACGGCGTGACCCTCAACGGCCGCGATCACCGGCTTGCCGATCATCAGCCGCGAGACTCCCAGTGGCGCGTCGCCATCCTCGTGCGCGCGCAGCTCTCCGACGGCGCGGAGGTCGGCACCGGCGCAGAAGCATCCGCCTGCCCCGGTGAGCACCGCCACCGACAGGGAGTCGTCGGCGTCGAAGTCACGGAATGCGGCGGCCAGCGCGTCGGCCGTCTCGCGGTCGATGGCATTGCGCACCTCGGGCCGATTGATGGTCACGGTGAGGACGTCGTCGTCGCGCCGCTGCAAAACCTTCGTCATGCGGCGATGTTCTCGCGAAGGGCGGAGCGTCCGCCGCAACAGGCACCCGACCCCGAGTGCCCGTCGCCGGCAGGTTCAGCCGGCGGCGACGGCCGCGACACGGTGGTCGCCCGCGCGGGTGTACGCTTGCTGGTCACGGCGTACATCCGTTCGCCGACAACACTCGAGGATCCCTGTTGTGACAAGGCCCGCCCTCGACCCCGACCAGCGCGCCGCCGTCGCGCACCGCCAGGGCCCCTGCCTGGTCCTCGCCGGGCCGGGGAGCGGCAAGACGCGCGTCATCGTGGAGAGGTTCCTCGCGCTTGTCGGAGAAGGAGTCGGCCCGGCCCAGCAGCTGGTGCTCACCTACACGCGCAAGGCCGCCGGCGAGATGCGTTCGCGAGCGGAGGAGGGCCATGGCCCGTTCGCCGGCGAGCCACCGCTCAGCAACTACCACTCATTCGCCGGCCGGCTGGTGCGGGAGTGGGGCTGGCTGGCGGGAATCTCCCCGGCTTTTCGCATCGCCGACGAGGCCGAGCGCTGGTTGCACCTCGAGGCGGTGCTGGCCGAGCTCAAGCCGCGCACGCTCTGGAATCCACTCCGCCCCCACGACCTGATCGACTCGATCCTCGACGTCATCGGCAAGGCCAAGCAGGAGTTGGTGACGCCGGCGCGTTACGAGCAGTGGGCCGAAGCGGAACTGGCCACCTGCGACGACCCCGGTGAGCGCGCCCTTCTCGAACGCCAGGCCGAGGTCGCCGCCGTCTACGCGGCGCTCGACGAGCGCTACGTACGCCACGCGGTCCTCGACCACGACGACACCATCCTTCGCGCGGAACAGCTGCTGCGCGAGCACGACGCGCCGCGCCACGCGGTGTGCGACGCCATCGAGTACGTCATGGTCGACGAGTACCAGGACACCAACTACGCTCAGGCGCGGTTGGTCGAGACGCTGGTGGCGTCCCACCGAAATATCCTCGTTGTTGCAGACGACGACCAGGCGATCTACAAGTTCCGCGGGGCCAGCCTCGCCAACCTCGATCGCTTCGCGCGCATCTACCCGGAGCATGCCAGGGTCACGCTGTCGCACAACTACCGCAGCACTGCCCCGATCGTCGCGGCGTCGCAATCGGTGATCGGTGCCGCCAACCCCGCGTCGCGCATCGCCAAGACGCTGGTGGCCGAACGTGGTGACGGCGATGCGGTGGAGCTCTGGGACGCCGCCGACGAGCGCAGTGAGGTGCTCGGCGTCGCGTCGGAGTGCCGGCTGCTCATCGATGCCGGCGTGCGCGCGGCGGACATTGCGTGGCTCTTCCGCCGCCACGCCGACATGCGCGCCGCCGTCGGCGCGCTCCGCGAGGTGGGCGTGCCCTACCAGGTGCAGGGCGGTCGCGGTTTTTTCACGCAGCCGGAGATCAAGGACACCCTCGCCCTCCTCGGGGCCGCCGCCGACCCGTCCGACTCGCAGGCGCTGCTGCGCTGCCTCCAGATGCCATCGTGGAAGGTGAGCAACCGCGGCCGGCTGGCGCTGGTGCAGTTGTGCACTGAGCACGACACGCCGCTGCTCGCCGTGCTCCGCGATGGGGATGGCTGCGGGCTGGACGCGCACGACTCCGCCGGCGCTGCGCGGTGTATCGCCGACATCGAGGCGTTGCACGCGATGAGCGCGCGAGAGGACGTTCGCGAGATCTTCTACCTGGCCCTCGAGCGGAGCGAGTTCCTCGGCCTGCTCGATCTCCAGGCCGAGCTGGCCCGCATGCAGACCGGAGCCAACCTCAACAAGTTCGGCGAGCTGCTCGAGTCGTTTGCCGACTGGAGTGACGACCGGCGGCTGACCACCGCGTTGCACTACCTCGACGTGCTCCGCAACAGCCGTCACGCCGACGAGCTCGCGGGCATCGAGGCCGCCGACGACGGCGTCGTCCTGCTCACCGCTCACTCGGCCAAGGGCCTGGAGTGGCCGGTGGTTGTCATCTCCAGCTGTGTCGAGGCGCGCTGGCCCGGACGTGCCGCGACGGCGCGGTCGGCGTTGACGCTCCCCGGCGCGCTCGTGCCCGAGATGCCGCCGCCGGGCGATGCAGTGATCGACGAGGAGCGCCGCCTGTTCTACGTGGCGGCCACCCGAGCTCGCGATCGCCTGGTGCTCTCGCGGGCCAGGCGTTACCCGCAGAGCTTTCGGGACGAGGCCCCCTCCCCCTTCCTCGCCCCGGTGGCCACCGGAGAGTCGGTGCGCCGTCGCGACGTTCCCCACGCCGCCCCGTTGCATCCCCGTCCCGCGCGCGCCGCGGGCCGGACAACGGCTGAGCGCCTCTCCCTCGGAGTTTCTGACATCCGTGTCTTCAAGCAGTGCCCCCGCCGCTTCGAGTACCGGCGCCGCTACCACATGCCGGTACGAGAGTCGCTGCAGAGCTGGTACGGCACGCTCATCCATGCTGTGCTGCAGAACGCGGCAATGCGCCGCAACGCGGGCGAAGCTGTCACCGAGGACACGGTGGCCGCGATCTGGAACGAAGCGTGGGCGGCATCGCGTGGACCAAAGGGCAGCAACCCCGAGCTGCGCGAGCTCGGCGAGCAGCAGCTGCGACGGTACGCGCGCACGGACGCGTGGCGTGCAGGCGGGGTAACGGCCGTCGAGCAGACGTTCAGCCTGGCCCTCGACCACGCCGACGTCCACGGCCGTTGGGACAGGCTCGACTCCAGCGCCGGCGGCGCGGTCACGGTCGTTGACTACAAGACCGGGCCGCCCCGCGACGAGGAGCGGCTGCGCAAGGACATCCAGGTGCGCGCCTACGCGGTCGCGCTGTCACGGAGGGATCGCACCGACGAGGTGGCGGTCGAGCTGCACCACCTGCAGACCGCCGAGGTGACGCGCATCGCGTTCACGCGTGACCAGCTCGACACCTCGTACCGGTATCTCTCCGTCACCGCGCGTGACATGGCCACGGCATGGCGCTCTGGCGTGTTCCCGCCCCAC
>CATPCA010000140.1 GCA_955652545.1 Candidatus Dormiibacterota bacterium | reverse complement strand
TCTCGTATCGTTGCCATTGGTGGTGCTCGGCGTCGTGTCGTTCGGGGTGGTCGACGCCGCCGGCAACGCAGGCGACCACGGACACGGTGGCAATCGGTTCGTGTCCACAGCCGGATCCGACGGCAGCAACACGTGCACGGACAAGGCCAGTCCCTGTCGCACGGTGGAGCATGCGGTCAGCGTGGCCAACGCTGGTGACACGGTGCAGGTGGCCGAGGGCACCTACATCGAGCAGGTGACCGTCGACAAGTCGCTGGAGATCCGGGGCGCAGGCCGGGACAAGACGGTCATCCAGGCGCCGGCTACAAAGACGTTTGACGTCAACGGCACCAACACCTACGTGGTCGAGGTGACGGGCGGCTCGGTGACTCTGCAGATGCAGCAGCTCACCGTCAGCGGCCCCGGAGCAAACGGCGGGGGCAACAACTGTGCGCCCAACGCCGCGAGCCTCGACTTCGGCATCACGGTCAACCGCGGCGCAACGCTCGCGCTGCAGCAATCCGCGGTGCGCAACGTGTTCGATCAGCCGCAGAGCGGCTGCCAGCGCGGCACAGCCGTCAGCATCGGCAGCCCGTGCTTCAGCTGCACCGCTGACGTCGGCCACGCCACCCTCCGCGACGTCCTGGTCGCCGACTACCAGAAGAATGGGGTGGCGGTGCGCGGCCCCGGATCCAGCCTGGACATCCGCAACAGCCAGGTGGACGAGATGGCCCAGCCGCAGATCGCCAGCAACGGCATCGAGGTCCTCACCAGCGCGGTGGCCACCATCCGCGACAACAGCGTCACCGGCAACGAGTGCAACCTGCCCACCATCTGCTCGCCCGATCCCATCAACGGCACCCAGGCGAGCGGCATCCTGATCAGTGGCCCCGGCGCGGGCACGACCGTGACCAACAACGACGTGACCATGAACGACAACGGAATCTACACCGACACCGGAATCCCGATCACCAACAACGACACCAGTGCCAATCGTGATGAGGGCATCTTCATCGACACCGGTGCCTCCGGCGGACATTTCAACGACAACACCACCACGGGCAGCAACGACGAGCGCACGCCCACCGGCGGCTACGGCATCTACGTCAACGCCGGCGTGAGCGGCAACACCTTCCAGGGTGACCAGGGCTTCGGCAACGGCACGTTCGACTTCTACGACAACGGCAACGCGGCCGGCGCCAACACCTTCAAGAACAACGAGTGCGGCACCGCGTTCCCATCGAGGGCGCACTGGGCATGCAACTGAGTTAGCTCGCGTGCGGGGCGCCCAATCGTGGGCGCCCCGCCTCGGCGCCAGAGCAGCGACTGTGCGGGCGCGAATCGACTCTCGCGGTACAGCAAGCCTGTCGCCCGTCGCGGCGGGGGGGCAACACTCGGCGAGGGATGGGCGACGTCGACAACCAGACGCCGACACGGACGTGGAGGTCCCGGGCAGAGCCTCCAACCGGAAGAAGCGATCTGCCGCCGGTGGCGCTGCTACTTCGCGAGAAGGCTCGCGACGACGTTGATCATCGTCGCCACGACCACCACACCGAACAGGTACGACAGCAACGCATGGCGCAGGGCGGCCTTGCGAATGTGCTTGGACTTGATGTCCGTGTCGGAGACCTGAAAAGTCATCCCGATCGTCAGGGCGACGTACGCGAAGTCGCCGAAATCGGGCAGGTCGTCGGCGTGCCAGTCGATCCCGCCTCCTCCCCCGGAGTAGTAGAGCCGGGCGTAGCGCAATGTGAAGACGGCGTGCACCGAAGCCCACGACAGGACGACGCTGAGGAAGGCCAGTGCGGTGATGAGGGTATGAGCGTTGGCGTGTTCGCTGCTGGCCTCAAGGAGAGCGAGTCCCACGCCCACCAGGCTGGCCAGGCTGGCGCCTACGAGGATGGCATCGGCGGCCACCGCGGAGTCGTCCTCCTTGGTCGCCATCGCCTTGGTCTGTTCGGGATCCTTGTGCCGAGTGGCGACGAAGATCGAGCCGACGAACACCGCTGCCATGGCGCTCCAGCCGATCAGGTCAGCCACCTGCCAGGGGACGAAGACGATGGAGGGCACGAACGCAACCAGCCCGCACGCCACGCTCAGCAGCAGGCGACTGCGTGCGTTCACGGGCTGATCATGTCAGCTGCGCCGCTGGAGCCTCACAGGCCTGACCAGGCCCAATGCAAGAGCGCAACCAGGAGGACCAGAGCCAGCGCCATCGCCGCGGCGAGGGCCAGACAGCCCGACAGGCACCCCAGCCGGGGTCGGCGGCGGGCATAGCCGTACGGTCCCGGGAGGTTCGGCCCGGGGAGGTTTGGGCCGCCGTAATACACGCGATCCACGTAGGGGCGGACGCGGCGATGTCGCAGGATCCGGACGACGATGAGGTCGATCAGCAGCCAGCGAAGAAACGTGGGCACGGTGAATCACTCCTGTTTGTCGGCGGCTTTGTCGGCGGCGAGTCGGTCGGATGCCGCACGGAAGCCGGCCCGGGCGGCGTCGATCAGGCGCTGGATCTCGGCTTGTTCGCCGAGGTCGCGCACGCGTTGGGCGCGCTGCGCGAGCTCGTCGAGCTGCTCCTCGTAGCCACCGGTCACCTCGCCGAGGCGAGCCTTGGCGCGACGTAGCCCCTCACTGGTGGCCTTGCTGACCCGGGTGCGCACTGGACCCCTGGGACCGCTGACCTCGTCGCGGCCGAGCAGGTCGCGGTACTGGGCGCGGGCCCGGTCGAGCATGGCGTCGAACTTCTCGATGCGGTGCTGAGCCGCCAGGTAGCCCCGTATGGCCCGAAGCACCAGTTCGTTGATGCTCGTCTCCTCGATGAATGCGAGGGTGCGCAGGGCCTCGTGCTGTGCCTCCGGCAGGCGTAGGGTGATCGCTCGGATGTCGCCGCTCTCTTCTACCGTGATGCCATGGTATCAGAGCACCATGGTGGCTCGCGGCCGCGGTGACGCTACGGGGCGTCGATCATGACGGTGAGCCGAGTGAGGCGATTCCCCAGCTGCTGACCACACTCTGGCCCGGTGCCAGGGTGATCAGACCGTCGCCGGACGCAAACGCGTTGGGCGCGCAGGTCATTGGCTCCACGCCGATGGAGCGGCGACGGCGGTCCTTCTCGGGCAGCGCGTCGCCGGTGAAGAGCATGTAGTACGGGTACCGCTCATCCATCCACAGTCCGACGCCGTGCTCGTCGGCTCCGCGCCACAGACGCACCCAGGCGCGACCATCTGCCTCGCGGTCCGCGTCAGTGAACGCGGTGTCGATCACCGTCTCGCCAATCAGCCGTCGCGAGCGAAAGTCGTACTCGGTGCCGGCGACATCTGCCGCTCCGGTGGGGATGCCGCGATCGTCCGACGTCAGGTAGCGCTGACCGGTAGCCTCGAGTTCGCACACGTCGACGGTGTCGGCATCAGCATGGAGGTAGGGGTGGGCGCCGATGCCGTATGGGCACGGCCGAGCCCCGACATTGGTCGCCGTTGTGCTGCACACCAGGCCGCCGGCGTCGAGGCGATACTCCGCCGCCACGTGCAGCGTGAATGGGTAGCCTGCACGCGGGTGCAGGATGTGCTCCATCACCACCCGGTCATCGGCCCTCTGCACGACGTGCCAGTGTTCCCAACGCAGGAAGCCGTGGATGGCGTTGTGCTGCTCGGGTTCGGACAGCGGCACCTGGTAGGTCTCTCCATCGAACTGGTAGCGACCGTCGCGCAGCCGGTTGGGCCAGGGCACGAGCAACTGGCCGCGCGCCCCCGTGCACATCTCGTTGGCCGCGTAGCCGTCGACCAGCGAGCGCCCGTCCACCTCGTACGACCGGAGGCCTCCGGACACCTCGACGATCACAGCGTGGTGGCCGTCGCGGCGGATGTCGATCTGCTCACCGGACGGGAGCACACCGCTCGGGGCTGGGCTCACGGCCGCACCAGCCGCAAGGCGCCCGACACCACCACCTCGTCGTGCACGCGTTCGCTCATCTGCTGCTCCCTGCGGCGACCGCCGGCTCGGCGTTGACCTTCGGCAGCCAGCATCTAGGATGCACAGGCAGTACCGGTTGGGGTCAGGCGGTCTTCACCAGGCAGCGCAGGACCTCGGCCACGGTCCATGCCTGGGCGATGCACCCCCGTGGCGCGTACGGCGGCTCAGCGTCGAAGATCTCACTCAACTGGCCGATGCCGGCGTCGCCGAGGTGCGCGAGCAGCCCGTCGAGCAGTGGACGAGCTGCCTGCGCATCGCCATGCACGCGTGTCCAGGCGTCGATATACGGCCCGATCAGCCAGCCCCACACCGTGCCCTGGTGGTACGCGGCGTCCCGAGCGCGCAGGTCCCCGTCGTAGCGAGCCTGGTAGCCGGGACTCCCGGGCGCAAGCGAGCGCAGACCCGCGGGCGTGAGCAGCCGATCGGTGACGACGCCGAGCACGTCGTCCCATCGCTCGCGGGCCAGGACCGGGTGCTCCAGCGAGAACGCGAAGAGCTGGTTGGGGCGGCAGCTCGCATCGTCAGCGCCATCCTCGCCGTCGACCACGTCGTACAGGTGGGCATCCGCCGAAAACCAGAAGCGCGCGTTGAAGGACGTCTGCGCCCTGCCGGCAAGGTCACCGTACCGGGCCGCCGCCACCGAATCGCCCTGCACCTCGCGGGTCCAGGTCTCGAGCAACCGCAGCGCGTTGTACCAGAGCGACTGGATCTCGACTGCCTTGCCTCGGCGCGGCGTCACCACCCAGTCGCCGACCTTGGCGTCCATCCACGTCAGCTGGTATCCGCCCTGCCCCTGTCGCAGAAGGCCGTCGGCGGGATCGACTCCGATGTTGAAATCGGTGCCGCGCATGTGCCAGGCGACGATGTCGTGGAGCACCGGCAGGATCGCGGCCAGGGTGCGCCGGTCGCCCGTGGTGGCCACGTAGCGGTGCAGTGCGTGGAAGTACCAGAGCGTGGCGTCGGCGGTGTGGTACAGCCCGTGCGCACGGCCCTCCGGGAAGAGGTTCGGGATGAGCCCGTGGCGCACATACCGCGCGAACGTGCGCAGGATCCAGGCTGCCTCCCGCGGCCGTCCGGTGGCCAGGGTGAGACCTTCGAGACTGACCATCGTGTCGCGACCCCAGTCGGTGAACCAGTGATAGCCGGCGATGACCGTGCGCGGCTCGTCGCCCTCAGCGCGCGCTCGCGCCGCCTCTTCGACCCTGCCCGCGGGGGTGACCAGGAACTGGTCAGCGGCCAGTGTCAGTTCCGCGGCCGGCTCGTGCCCTGCGTCACGTGTCGCCACGGTCAGCAGGCCGCTGCGCCGCTGCGTCTCCGCCGCCAGCGCGGCCGGCGGCGTCAGTGCGCGTGCCACCTCCCACGGCTCGGTCGACCCGACCAACGCGGCCATCCCCGCCGAGTCGAAGTCGACCTCGAAGACACCGGGTGACCAGAGGTCGCCCTCAGAGTCGTATCCGCGCGCGGCCTCGAGGGCGTAGAACTGCTGCTCTGTGTGCGCGCCGTGGTTGACGGCCGTCTCACCGCCGAAGAGACCAACCCGCAGCGCGCGCACGCCCGTGCCGATGCGGATCTCGTGGCGGTCCTCGGTGGATCGCAGGACGTATGGCTCGGCGATCGGCGTGCTCACCGGGTCTTCGAGGCGCCGCACCTGCATGGCCAGGCTCAGACGCAGCCGCAGCGCCCCCGTCCCGCTGACGCGGCGGTAGATGATCTGCGTGGTGTTCTGACCGTACGGCATGACCACTCGCTTCTCGAGGACCTGGTCGTGCAGGATGAACGTCCAGACGGGAATCCCCTGGTCGAGGCGGAAGCTGTTCAGCGGTGACGGCGCGGGCGGTGGCGGCGCATCAGCCGACGCATCGCTGACGGACAGCGGACAGACCGTTCCGTCCTCGATGACCACCGCGTCGTCGACGCGGCTGAGCATGACCATGCGGCCTTGCGGGACGGGGAGTGCCGCGATGAGGAGGCCGTGGTAACGCCGCGTCAGCACGCCGGCGAGAGTGCCGGACGCGTATCCTCCCAGGCCGTTGGTGACCAGCCACTCGCGGTGTACAAGTGCCTCCGGAGGATCGCCGCTGCGCCAACCGATGCGGCTGACCACGGGGGGGCGCGCCGGCTCGCTCACAACCGTGAACAGAGTATCGCCGTGGGGTACGAGTCGGCACCATGGTCATCGCGGTCATGCCGCACACTTGCGCATCCCGGAGGTCCAATGCACGACCGTTGGTACAAGCGAGCGGTTCTCTACTCGCTGGAGGTCGACGCCTTCCAGGACTCAAACGGCGACGGGGTCGGCGACCTGCGGGGGCTGCTCAGCCGGCTCGACTACATCGCCCGTTTCGGCGCCACCTGCCTGTGGCTGAACCCTATCCACCCGTCTCCGGGTCGCGATGAGGGGTACGACATCACCGACTACTTCGCGGTGCACCCTCAGCTCGGCACCCTCGGCGACGTCGTCGATCTCGTTGACGCCGCAGGGGATCGTGGGATGCGCGTCCTGCTCGACCTGGCCGTCAACCACACCTCGATCGAGCATCCGTGGTTTCAATCCGCCCGCAGCGACCCGAAATCTCCGTATCGCGACTGGTATATCTGGTGCGATCACGAGCCATCGGACCGCTACCAGGGCATGGTGTTCCCAGGAGTGCAAACGGAGACCTGGACCTTCGATGAGCAGGCGCAGGCGTGGTACTTCCATCGCTTCTACGACTTCGAGCCCGACCTCAACCACGGCAACCCTGAGGTCAGGGAGGAGATCCGCAAGATCATCGGGTTCTGGCTCCGCCTCGGTATCGCCGGCTTCCGGGTGGATGCGCTTCCCTTCGTGATCTCGCTCCCCAAGCCGGACACCACCGATCTCGAGCACGACTACACATTCCTCAACGAGATGCGCAATTGGGTGTCCTGGCGGCGCGGTGACGCGGTCGTGCTGGCGGAGGCGAACGTTCCCGACGACGAGTTGCCCCTGTACGTTGCCAGCGCGCCCGTGAACAACGACCGAATGCACATGCTCTTCAACTTCCGGCTCAATGACCGGATCCTGCTGGCCCTGGCCCGCCGCCAGGTTGAGCCGATCACCTGGGCGCTGCGAACCGCGCCGCGGCTGCCCGCTGCGGCACAGTGGGCGACGTTCATCCGCAACCATGACGAGGCCGATCTCAGCCAGCTCAGCGACGACGAGCGGAAGGAAGTCTTCGCCGTCTTTGCGCCCGATGACGACATGCGCCTCTACGGTCGCGGCATCCGCCGCCGGCTGGCGCCGATGCTGGACGGTGACCGGCGCCGGCTGGAGCTGGCGTACAGCCTGCAGTTCACCCTCCCGGGAACGCCGGTGCTGCGCTATGGCGAGGAGATCGGCATGGGCGACGACCTCGACCTCCCCGAGCGCAACGCGATCCGCACGCCGATGCAGTGGTCGTCTGGCGAGAACGCCGGCTTCTCGACGGCACCGCCGTCACAACTGGTGCGCCCGCTGGTGCATGACGGCCAGTTCAGTCCCGAGAAGGTCAATGTCAGCGCGCAACGTCGCGATCCCGACTCCCTCTTGAGTTGGATGGAGCGAGTGCTGCGCACACTGCGCGAGTGCCCGGAGATCGGCGAGAACTCGTGCGAGGTGCTCGACTCTGGCCACGCGAGCGTGCTGGCCCACCGCTACGCAGGGCCGCATGGGGCAATGCTTTTCCTGCACAACCTTGACGACCACCGGAGGACAGTGCACGTGGGTGATCAGCTGGGCACGTACGAGGCTCCCGTCGAGGCACTCGCCGATGCCGACTATGGCGACCTCGAGCTTGGCGACCTGAAGCTCAACGGCTGGGGCTACCGCTGGATCCGCCTGGAATTCGTCCCGTGACTGCGGCGTGCCGCTCCATGCATCCGGTCACTCCACGGCGTCAGAGCAGGGTCTCCTCCTGCTCGACACGCGTGCGGCGCCGAGCCGGGGTGTCGCTGATGTCCGCGGCGGGGTGCTCGACAACCGCGATCACCCTTGTCGCCATGAAGCGCCCCACCCGCACCGGTTGCCCGGTACGGGTGAGCTCGGCCACCTCGACGACGCCGCGCGCCGTGGTGACCTCGACGCGCCTGCCCATGCGTGTCGCAGAGATCTCAAAGGTCTGCGCGCTGCCCGTGCCGGCGTCGATGACGATCTCCACGCGATCCCCGATCACGTGCCCACTGTAGATCGATCGTCCTGGGCAGGTGAGAGGGCTGACCATGGCGTTCGCGTTTGCTGGGGGCCGAACACCCAGGCGGCGGCGCCGAGCAGCGCCAGCGGCAGCAGCTGGATGTCGACGAAGACCGTCATCGCCGTCGCACTGGCGAGCGAGACGCCCCCCTTCGCCAGGAGGGCAATGAGGGCACCCTCGCGCACACCGAGACCGTTGACAGTGAAGGGCAGCAGCGTGAGTGCCGCCGAGGCAGGCAGCGCGACGGCGAGCAGGGCCCACGGCACATGGGCGCCGACGGCTTTGGTGAAGAGGACAAGGCTGGCGATGTCCAAGCCCCATGAAAGGACTGCCACGCCGAAGACGGGCACAAGCAACGAGGTACGCCGATATGAGGCGAGTTCGGCAAGCAGCTGGTCGCGGAAATCTGTGAGACGTCGCCACGGCCGGCGCCGGGCCCAGATGCGATCGAACTGGAGGGTGATCACACTGCCGATCGCAATGGCGAGGAGAGCCAGGATCGCCGCCACCGGCCCCCCGTCACCGAGCAGGTCGAGCAGGAAGAACGACCCCACGAGCGTCCAGGCGGCGACGGCGACCATCGTCAGCAGCCGGCTGGCAGCGATCGCCGCGAGGGCCCGACCGTAGCCAAGGACCGCCCCGACCTCCCGAGCGCGCACCGCGTCGCCGCCGACCCCAGCCGGGACGATCAGGCTGACGAAGGTTGAGCGCAGGAACAGACGTGCCATCCAGCGGCGGCGAAATTCGGCCGCGTGCGGCAGGAACAGGCACCACTGGACGAAGCCGGTGACCTGCCAGGCGGTGGCGGCCAGGAGCGCCGCAATAAACCACAAGGGGCTCGCATCCGCGAGAGTGTGCAGAGCGGCGCCGACATCGACGCTGCGCACGACGAGGAAGATCCCGGTCGCGCTGACCAGCAGCCGTACGGCGAGGAAGCCCCAACGCCGGACCACGGATGACCGTCGCGCACCCGGTGGCGCGCCGAGTGGAGGAGCCTGCACGATGATGGCTGCCACGGGGTCAGGGTATCAACGGGGCCTTGCGGTCTCCTGACGACGCGCCTGCACTATCGCGCCAGCCGGTCGAGCTGGCGGCTGGCGAGCACTCCTCGCCGTGACCGATGATGAGCAGGTCATGACGCTGGGCAACAGAAAGCCACACTCTCGCCGCCGGCGCAGACGCGGACTGCTCATTGGACTTGTCCTCTGGGGAGCCGCGCTGCTCACCGAGCTTGCCAAACCGGCCGGAGAGCGAACCTGGGAGGGCAGGATTGCGGGGATCGTTCCGTACGACCTCCGCCGGCCGACCATAGCCCGCATCCGCCAGCGGGTGTGGAATTCCGAAGACCGGCGCATCGTGGTGCCCACCGCCTTTGGTGTCGGCTGGACGGTGAACGTCGGGGGGCTGCTGGCTCGCCTTCGCTCGTCGTAGCCGTGTGGGGCGGGAGCGGCAGAGGCCGCGCCCACCCCAGCGTCACGGGCGCCGATGGTGCGCGGTGAGGGAGTGGTGGTCCTGACCCTCACTGCTCGGGTTGACATGCACGGTGACATCGTCGAGCTTGGGCACGTCATGCAGGAGGCGGTGGTGAGCCTCGTTGGCGATCGCGTGGGCCTCAACGATGTCGAGGGTGGCGTCGACGAGGATGCCGGTCTCAGCGCGGATTCGGTGACCGATCCAGCGCAGGCGCAGGTCCTCGACGTCGCGGACGCCCGGCGTTGACCGGAGGCTGGCCTCCGCGGTGGTCAGGAGCTCGGGCTCGACAGCGTCCATCAGCCGCCTGTATATGTCGGCGGCGGCGCCGCGGAGGACGTAGAGGATGGCGACCGTGATCAGCAGCCCGATGATGGGGTCCGCCAGCGGGAATCCCGCCCCGACCCCAAGTGCGCCGACGACGACGGCCAATGAGGTGAGCCCGTCGGTGCGGGCGTGCAGGCCGTCGGCGACCAGCGCCGCCGAGCCGATGCTGCGACCGACGCGGATGCGGAAGATCGCCACCAACTCATTGCCGGCGAATCCGATCAGGCCGGCGGCGATGACGATGCCGAGGTGGGTGACCGGGTGGGGGCTGACCAGCCGGAGTATCGAGGCGTACCCCGCCAGGATCGATGACAGGGCGATCATCGCGACGATGAAGACGCCGGCAAGGTCCTCGGCGCGCCCGTAGCCGTACGTGTAGCGTCGCGACGCGACACGTCGACCCAGCCCGAACGCGATCCACAGCGGGATCGCGGTCAGGGCGTCGGAGAAGTTGTGGATGCTGTCGGCGAGCAGCGCAACCGACCCGCTCAGCAGCACGATGGTGGCCTGCACCGCCGCCGTGATGCCGAGCGCGACCAGGCTGATTTTCACCGCGCGGATGCCCCGGTCGCTCGACTCCAGCGCCGAGTCCAGCGAGTCCGCGGCGTCGTGGCTGTGCGCGCGAAACAGTGAGTCCATCCAGCCGGGGACGCCACCACGTTGTTGATGGTCGTGGTCCTGCTGGTCGTGCGCAGGCTCGCCCTGGTTGTGGTCGTGCGCCTTGGGCGGCGTTGCAGTCATCGCGGCGCGGTTGCCTGATCCACGGCCCGGGGGATCCAGATCACGCGACGAGCCTCATGCACCGCCGCGAACACCGCACTTTCGACCTCCCCAGCACGCTCTTGCGCTTCGGCGAGGTTTGTCGCTCTCGACAAGCTCCCCGCCACCTCGAGGATGAGCGACCGGCCCATCCACCGTCCTCTGACTGTGACCGACTCGATGCCCGGCAGCTGCGCGACAGCATTGTGCGCGGCTTCGATCTGGTCGGGGTCCGGCGCGCTGGAACCGCCCAGGTCGAGACGGCGGAATGGCTTACCCAGGTAGAGCAGAAGGTGTATCCGTGTCAGAGGGGGTTGACATTCGCCGCTCAAAGGTAGTTCCATCTGACGCGTTTGATCAGGAAGGCTTGGATTTGGGAAGGTCCAGGCAGGTGGAGGGAGACGGGATGC
>CATPCA010000139.1 GCA_955652545.1 Candidatus Dormiibacterota bacterium | reverse complement strand
TCCGCCAGTGCCGGCGGCCGGAGCCCAAGGTGGGAATCGAACCCACGACCTACGCCTTACCAAGGCGTTGCTCTACCTCTGAGCTACTTGGGCCCGCGGCGGGCGAATGGTACCAACCGCCTCCCCGACGCCCTTCGTGGACGTGCTCGCCGGGGCTCTGATACAATCGGACTTGACCTAGCGCCGCTAGGTTTCTTTTTTGTCGAGGCAAAAGCACGTGGCAACGGCGAAGGGTGGCTCCGCGATCATCACCCTGCAGTGTCCAGACTGCAAGGAGCGCAACTACACAACGGTCAAGAACAGGCGGAACGACCCCGACCGCCTCGAGCTCAAGAAGTTCTGCAGTCGCTGCCGTGCCCATACCCGGCACCGCGAGACCAAGTAACGGATCCAAGGCCGGCCGTGTCCGGCGAGCGCACAGGGGCGTAGCTCAGTTGGTTAGAGCATCGGTCTCCAAAACCGAGGGTCGCGAGTTCGAATCTTGCCGCCCCTGCCACGGAACACCCGGTGGCCGCAGGGACGCGGCGCCAACCAGGAGGAACTGAAAGTCAGGTGGCCAGAGCGGTACGCGGCCAGCCGAGCAGGTCTCGCACGCCGGTGGGACCACCGGCGGGGGCAGGGATGGACCGCAACTACTTCGCGAGCGTCGTCGACGAGCTGCGCAAGGTCGTCTGGCCGACGTGGGACGAGCTCGCCCGCATGACCGGCGTCGTGGTCACCACCGTGATCCTCATGGCCCTGATCGTCTCCGCCGCCGACTACGGTCTCGGACTCGTCGTCAAACAGCTCTACAGTTCCAGCAGCACCAGCGCAGCGGGCAGCCAGGTGGCCCCGAAGGGGTCGACGGTATCGCCCGGCGCGACCCGCACCCCGGCAGCCACCGCACCATCAACGTCAGCAGGCGGGTCCCCCGCACCGATCACACCGTGAGCACCGTGAACATGAACGAGACCGCAACCACCACCGACTCCCGCTGGTACGTCGTCCACGCCTACTCGGGACACGAGGAGAAGGTCAAGGCCAACCTCCTCAAGCGCGTCGAGTCGATGGACATGCACGACAAGATCTTCGACGTCCTCGTCCCCACCGAGGAGGTGATGGAGATCAAGGACGGGCAGCGCCGCAAGGTGGCCAAGCGGATCTTCCCCGGCTACATCCTGGTCAACATGATCATGTCCGACGAGTCGTGGTACGTGGTGCGCAACACGCCCGGCGTGACGTCGTTCGTCGGCAGCGGCAACAAGCCCGTTCCCCTGCAGGACCACGAGGTGCGCGGCATCCAGAAGCAGGTCAAGGCCGAGGCCCCGACCAAGGTGTCGGTCGAGTACGAGATCGGCGAGAACGTGCGTGTCACCGATGGTCCGTTCACCGACTTCCACGGAAAGGTCACCGAGATGAATGCCGAGAAGGGCAAGCTCAAGGTCCTGGTCAACATGTTCGGGCGTGAGACGCCCGTCGAGCTCGACCTTCTCCAGGTCGAGCGGCTGCGTTAGGAGTTCGGCGTGGGCAAGAAGAAGGTCAAGACAGTCATCCGTCTGCAGATCCCGGCCGGCAAGGCCACGCCGGCGCCGCCGATCGGCACCGCGCTGGGGCCGCACGGCATCAACATCATGGAGTTCTGCAAGGCGTACAACGAGCGCACCGCCTCGATGGGAGACACGGTGATCCCAGCCGAGATCACCATCTTCGAGGATCGCACGTTCACCTTCATCACCAAGACGCCACCGGCGTACAACCTGCTCAAGAAGGCGGCCGGGGTCGAGAAGGGCTCACCGGTCCCCAACCGTGAGAAGGTTGGCACCGTCTCACGCGACCAGGTGCGCGAGATCGCCGAGCTGAAGATGCAGGACCTCAACGCCTACGACATCGAGCACGCGATGAAGGTGATCGAGGGCACCGCGCGTTCGATGGGGATCACCGTCAACTAGAACCCGTTCGTGGGAGGGTGCCGCAGGCGCCCGCACGCACCACAGGAGACCATCGACATGCCACACCGCTACGGAAAGAAATACCGCGAGGCCGCCGCGGCGATCGTCCCCGACAGGGCGTACCCGCCGGAGGAGGCGGTCAGCGCGGTGCGCAAGTCGTCGACAGCCAAGTTCGACGAGTCGATCGAGGCGCACATCCGCCTCGGCGTCGACCCGCGCCATGCCGACCAGATGGTGCGGAGCAGCGTGGTGTTGCCTCACGGCACCGGCCGCACCCGCCGCATCGCTGTGTTCGCCACCGGCGAGAAGGCCAAGGAGGCTCTCGACGCGGGCGCCGATCTAGTCGGCGGCGAGGACCTCGTCAAGAAGGTGCAGGGCGGCGAGATCGACTTCGACGTGGCCCTCGCCACACCCGACCTCATGGGCCAGGTCGGCCGTCTCGGCAAGGTGCTCGGCCCGCGCGGGCTGATGCCCAACCCGAAGGCCGGGACGGTGACGTTCGACATCGCCAAGGCGGTCAAGGACGTGCAGGGCGGTCGTGTCGAGTTCCGCGTCGACCGCGCCGGCATCATCCACACCGCGATCGGCAAGGCGTCGTTCGACGACGCCAAGCTGCGCGACAATTTCGCCGCGCTGATGGACGCAGTCGTGCGTGCCAAGCCGTCCGCCGCCAAGGGTACCTACGTGAAGAACGTCACGCTCGCCGCCACCATGGGACCGGGCGTCACCGTCGACCCGGCCGCCGCGGCCCGGATGTCCGTGGCCTGACCAGGACGCACTGAAACCCACTGTGATCAGCCTGCTCATCGTCGACGACATCTCCAGCACGCGCGACAACCTCCAGAAGCTCCTCAGCTTCGAGGACGACATCGAGGTGGTCGGAACTGCCGCCGACGGCCGCGAGGGTCTCGAGGCCGCCCATCGCCTGCATCCCGACATCGTGCTCACCGACGTGAACATGCCGCTGATGGACGGCATCCAGCTCACCGAGACGCTGGCGTCGGAGCTGCCGACCTCGCCCGTGATCATCATGTCCGTGCAGGGCGAACGCGACTACCTGCGCCGTGCCATGCAGGCCGGCGCTCGCGAGTTCCTCATCAAGCCCTTCAGCCATGACGAGCTGGTCGCGGCCATCCGGCGCGTGTACCAACTCGAGCTGAAGAAGGGCACGTTCATCGCCAAGTCGCTGCCGCAGCAGCCGGAGGCGCCGTCGGCACCGCGCAGCAGCGCCCCCGCCGAGGTGATCCTGGTCTTCTCGGGAAAAGGGGGTGTCGGCAAGACGCTCATCGCCACAAACCTCGCGGTGGCAATCGCCGAACAGAGCGGCGGCCGCGTCGCGCTCGTCGACCTCGACCTGCAGTTCGGCGACATCGGCGTGATGCTCAACCTCGACCACAGCCGCAGCATCACCGAGCTGGTGGACGGCGCCAGCGGGGTCGATGCGGACAGCGTCGCCGACGTGCTCGCCAACGGGCCCGGCGGCGTCAAGGTGCTGCTGGCGCCGATCAGCCCCGAGCTCGCCGACCTGGTCACCGCCGAGCACGTGCGCCTGCTGATGGCCGAGCTGCGCCGCGCCTTCGACTACGTCGTCGTCGATTGTTCGACCCACCTCACCGAGTTCAACCTCGAGGTCGTGGAGATGGCTCAGCGGGTGCTGGTGGTGACGGCGCTGACCATCCCGGCCATCAAGGACGCCAAGCTGACGCTCAAGGTTCTCGAGTCACTGTCGGTCGACGCCGAGAACACCCTGCTCGTGGTCAACCGGGTCGACGGCTACGCCGACTTCAACCGCGAGTCGATCGAGCAGAGCCTCCGCGTCCCCGTCGCGGTGCAGATCCCCCACGACCCCAGGATCGTCGGCGACGCCATCACCAACGGCACACCGTTCGTGACCGCGCACCCCGAGGCCGAGGTGAGCAAGGCCATCCGCGAGCTGGTGGCGCGCATCCTTCCCGAACACGCCGGTGGCGCCGCAGCACCCGAACCCGCCGACCGCAAGAAGCGCAAGGGGCTGTTCGGCCGCTAGAGCGGCGGCCGCTCAGCGACCGAAGCTGAGCTTGCGGCGCGACGCCTTCTTCGGCTGCGCCACCTCCGCGGACGGCGCGGCAGAGGCGTCTGCGGCGGGCGCCGCATCGATGGCATCGGCGATGGCGCGCACGCCCGCGCTGACCTTCGACTTGGGTTCCTTGATGACGAAGGGGACGCCGGTGTTCACCGACGTGGCCACGACATTGGGGTCGAAAGGAATCTCGGCGGCGATGGCGGTGCCGAGGAAGGTCTCCGCGCCCCGGCTGTCCAGCTCGCCCGCCGACTCGCGGTGGTTGGCGACCACGAGCACGCGCGTGGGGAGCACGTTGAGGGTGTCGAGCACGCCGCGCACCAGGCGTGTGTTCTTGACACCGGGGACACTCATGTCGGTGACCAGGACGACGTGGTCGGCGACGGTGACGGCGTTCAGCGTGGTCTCGGTGAGGTACGACGGCGTGTCGAGGACGATGTGGTCGAAGTCAGCGCGCAGTGTGTCGACCAGTGTGCTCAGGTGCGCCGGCGTGATGTAGTCGGCAATCTCGGGTGTGGTCGGCGCCAGCAGCACGCTGATGCCGGCGGGTCCGGCGACGAGGGTGTCGCGCACCAGTTCGTGGTCCGCGAGGTTCTCCTCGGCGAGCAGGTCGCCGATGGTGCGGTCGGCGCGCAGCGCGAGCGCGGCGCCAACGTCGCCGAACTGTAGGGACAGGTCGACGAGCACCACGCGCCGTGACTTGCCGGCGCGCAAAGCGGTTGCCAGGTTGATGGCCACCACGGTCTTGCCGACCCCACCCTTGCCCGCGATCACCGCCGTCACCAGGCCGGTCACGGTCGGGGACGCGGCGGAGGCCGGCCGTGGCGGTGCGGCGGTGGCGGCGAGGACCGCTGCTTCGGCGGCAACGACGCGGCGCTGTCCGAAGGCGTGGACACGGCGCACCGCCGCGACCAGGTCGTCGCCGCGGAACGGCTTCTGCAGGAACTCGCGCGCCCCGGCGAGCATGGCCAGCCGGTAGGCGTCGTTCTCGGCCTCCATCGACATCATGATCACGCCAGTCCCGGGGAGGCACTGGGCGAGCATCTCGGTGGTCTGGCCACCGTCCATGCCCGGCAGGCCCGCGTCCACCACGGCGATGTCGGGGCGGAGCCACAGCGCCTCCTGGACAGCGGACTCGCCGTCGGCGGCGGTGCCGCAGACGACCAGGTCGTCCTCGAGCGCCAGCCGGCGTGCGATGTTGTCGTTCACCACGCGGCTCTCGTCGGCGATCAGGACGCGGATCATGAGTTCACCTCCACGTCATCATCGCTGCCCCCGTCCCGCAATTCCCCCACGCCGCTGTTACGGGCCGGTCGCGCCTGCGGGAAGGGGGGGCAGGAAGAGCACGGGATTCACCGGCTGCCCGTTGAGCCTGACCTCGAAATGGCAGTGCGGGCCTGTGGAATTGCCGGTCGAACCGAGCAGTGCGATGACCTGCCCAGCCTTCACCGCGTCACCCGGTTGGACGAGCATGGTCTCGAGGTGGCCGTACAGGGTGAGCAGGCCACCGGCGTGGGCGATGATGAGGTGGTTGCCGTAACCGACCGTGCTGGCGTCGGCGGCGACGACGACGCCGTTAGCCGCGCTCACGATCGGTGTGCCGAGCGGTCCGGCGAGGTCGAGGCCGGTGTGGAAGTGCGGGAAGCCGTCGAACGGCGGTTCGAACGGGTATGGCGAGGGGCCGAACGGCTGGGTGATGGCCGCGCCGTGCACCGGCCAGACCAGTTGCTTGCCGTTCGGGTTGATCGGGACCATCGGGACAGCGGTGATCGACGCAGGGAGTGTTCCCAGGTGTTGCTGCAGGTAGTACGTCGCCTCCTGCCACGCCGCCTGCATGGCCTGCGCGATCGTCTGGTCGAGTTCGGCGAGGCGGGTTTGCGCGATCTGCTGGGCGACAGCCAGGCTCTGGCCGTTGGCGGCCTTGATCTCCGCTCGCGTTGCCGACGCCTGGGCGCCCAACTGGTCGACCAGGTCCTGGGCGTGCTGCGTCTGCTGTTGGAGTGTCTGCTGCTGCTGCTGCAGCTGCGCCGCTGCCTGCGCCGCCGCGGTGGCGTCCGCGGCCGCCTTGGCCTCCGCGACATCGGCTTCGGCGATGTCGCTGTTGATCTGGTCGACGAGGTTGGCGCCCCGATGGGTCAGCCGTGAGAGGTCGACGGCCCGGCTGAAGAGGTCGGACATCGAGTTGCTCGAGAGCAGGAACGAGAGGAGATTGCTCTGTGTCTCGTAGCCCAGGCGCGCGTACTTTCCGAGCAGGGCCCTGTCGGCGGTGACCCGGAGCCGCGCCGCCGCCGCGGCAGCCTTCTCGGTTGCCTCGCGGGTGGTGGCGTCGCTGTAGTGCTGCTCGGCCGTGGTCAGCTGCGTGAGGGTTTGCGAGATCGCCGTCTGATTGGCCCCGATCAGGGTGCGGAGCGTGCTCTGCGAGTCCGGGGCCGCCTGCAGCTCGCTGGCCAGCGATCCGAGGGCGGGGTTGAGCGCGGCCTGCTGCTGGAGCTGGAGCTGGAGCGCGGCGGCGAGGGGGTCGCCGGCCTTGGCGGCGGGTGGCGGTGCCGGGGTGGCCGGGGCGGCGTTGACCGGCGCCGCGATAAGGCACAGGCAGCCGGCGACCATGGCGATGAGAACTTTGCGCACTGCCGCAGGGTAAAGGCGGCCGCGGGCCGTTCCCGGCCGGATTCACCGGTCGTCGGCGGCTCGTCAAAGCGTGTCAGACGCGTCGTTGCATCTCCGCAACTAGTTGACGCGTTCGCGGCATTCAGAGAGACGAATCGTATTCGGCGAGGCCCGCTCTCAGCGCCCGAAAAGCCGCCGCTTCGAGGCCCGGTCGCGGACCTGGTCAGCGTCGCCGGCGTCGACGGCCCCCTCCTCGGGGGTGAGAAAATCGACGACGACCCTGAGCTGCTTGCTGAACTCCGAGCGCGGCTCACCGATCATCACCGGCCGGCCGTTGTCGATGCTCTCGTCGATGCGGGCATCGTAGGGGAGGTGGGCGAGCACCTCGCGTCGCAACGACTTCTCGATCTCCTCCCGGGGAAAGCCCACCTTGGGGTGGATCTGGTTGAGCACCACGGCGATGCGATCACGCTCGATCCCCAGTGACTGGAGCAACTTGAGCGTCACCTTGGTGTCCTTGACCGAGGTGATGTTGAATGAGCTGACCACGAGGATCTGGTCGGCCACCTCCATGACCTCCAGGACGCGCTCCTCGATGTGCGCCGGGGAATCGACGATGACGTAGTCGAAGCCGCGCGACAGCTCGCGGAGGATGGCGCGGAGGCTCGCCGCGGTGACCAGGTCGGCAAACTCGGGACTGGCCGGTGCAAGGAGAATGCGCACGTCCTCAGGCCCGGTGGCCATCACCTCGTCGAGGTAGTCGCGATCGACCTGCTCGCCCTGCTGGGCGAGAGACTCGATCGAGGTGGGGTGGCTCTCGACGTGGAGGAGGACACCGACGTCGCCGTACTGCAGGTTGAGATCGATGAGGGCGACCTTGACCCCACGCGCGGAGAGAGCCACGGCGAGGTTGGTGGCGATCACCGACTTGCCCACGCCACCCTTGCCGCTGAACACGAGCACCGTGTCCGCCTTGGTCCGCCCGGGACGGCGCACCCGCTTGCGCGGCTGCTCGATCAGCGCCTCCTCTTCGGGTTCGGGCACCTCCGCGGCGGCGGGAGCGTCGACAAGCGCGTCGGGCGCCGGGGCCACCGGAGCGAGCAGCTCCGCCTGCGGGTCAGCCGCAGTCGTCGGCTGGTCGGGCACGGACGCCGGTGCACCGGCTTCTGCCTCGGCGTCGGCGGGTGGGAGCACCGCGCCGGCGAGGTCGGTCGGCTCGATCGGCAGGGACTCGGCAGCGTCCTCCACCCCTTCGGCGGCCGCCCGCCTTCCCCGACCCCGCGACCGGGGGGACGTCGCGGGTGGGGCGGGGAGGTCGTCCTGCTCAGCCTCCTCCGTCTCGGAGGCGATCTGTAGCCACGGCGGCGGCCAGGCGGACGCCTCCTTGGCGGGGGGCGCCGGCGCCGAACCAGCGGTCAGCTCGCCGGGCTCACCTTGCTCTGTTGAGGGCTCTGGCTGTGCGGCCGCGTCGACGTCGGCGTCTTCCCAGAACCAGCGCGACGGTTCCGAGCCGCTGCTCCACGCCCGCGAGTGCGCCGGGGGTGCGGTCTGGTTTCGCAGCCTGCCTGCTGCCAGCATGATGGCGGCGCGAAGCTCGCCTGCCGATGCGTCGAGGCGGAGCACCGCGGCGGCCGCCCCGGGAGGTAGGGTGTCGCGGCTGCTGACCAGCACGACCAGCTTGGTGTTTGGAGCTGTTTCGGCCAGCCCGGCGGCCGCGTCGGCCGGGTCGAGGCCGAGGTTCTCGCTGAGCACCAGCACCTCCGGCTGGAGGACCCGGGTCTGCTCGGCGACCACACCGGAACTTGACACCACCCCGCAGACGTCGAGCTCGTCCGCGTATTCGGAGACCTTCTCGTGGATCCCAACGATCTCCCTGAAGGGAGCCGCGACCACCACGCGGATCGTCCGGCCGGCCTGCTGCTCGTCCATCGGATCATGGTAGGTGGCAAATGGCCGCCTGCGACACCTCCGTCAACAGCAATTCACACGACTGGTACTGGGCAAAGAGAAAGGGGAGCCGCACGAGGCAGCTCCCCTTTGTTCAGTTCTCGCGTGAGCGACGGTCTTTAAGTACCGAGGCCGCTGCTGATGTTCGAGAAGACGTTGTTGACCTGCTTGCCAACGACGGTGAGGATGACGATGACGACTACAGCGATGAGGACGAGGATGAGCGCGTACTCGACCATACCCTGGCCTTCCTCATCTTCCTGATTGCGAACCATGAGCTCGCGGAGACGGAGATAGAGATTGCTAAGCATTCCGGTGTTCACCTCCTTTACCTGGGATTGT
>CATPCA010000138.1 GCA_955652545.1 Candidatus Dormiibacterota bacterium | reverse complement strand
TCCCGGACGACGCCACGGGCCGTGGTTGCTGCTGGCGGCGGCGTGTGCGTTGAATGCGGTCGGTGACACATTCAACCTGTTCGAATCAGCAGCCAGCCCGTCGACGCTGGGCACGGTCTTCAATGGCATCGCGTGGCCCACGGCCATCCTGCTGATCTCCATCTCGGTATGGCTGCGGCCAGGTCGCAGCAACCCGCTGACAGTGCAGCGTGCAGGCGGCTTCCTTCTGCCCGGGCTTGGGGCTATCGCGGGTCTGACAATCCTGTTCGTCGGCACGATGCACAGCATCGACACGCTGGCCCTCGGACTGGCGGTCGCCACGCTCGCGACTGTCGGGCTGCGGCTGGCGCTGTCGGTTCGCCGGCTGCGCGCCCTGACCGAGGAACGACACCGGCAAGCGATGACCGACGAGTTGACGGGCCTGGGAAACCGCAGACAGCTGTTCTCCCTTCTCGACTCCTTCTTCGCCGATAACGCCGACCCGCGGACCGCGCAGCGACACCTGGCCTTCCTGTTCATCGACCTCGACCATTTCAAGGAGATCAACGACTCTTTCGGACATTCGGCGGGCGACGATCTGCTTCGGCAGCTTGGGCCCCGTCTGGCGAGCTCGCTCCGGTCCACCGACATCCTCGTCCGAGTTGGCGGTGACGAGTTCGGCGTCCTCATCATGGATGCCACGCCGCGATACACCTCCAGCGTCGCCGAGCGGCTGATGGCGCGGCTGGAAGAGCCCTTCGTGCTCGATTCGGTGACCGTCGGCATCAGTGCCAGCATCGGTATCGCCACCGCGCCCGCCGACGCAACGGAGAGCACCACGCTGCTCCGGTGCGCCGACCTCGCCATGTATCGCGCCAAGCCGGGAATGTCGTCGATCGAGATCTATCAGCAGACGATCGACGATGGCGGCAACCGTCTGCGGCTGGTCGAGGAGCTTCGTGCGGCAGTCGACCAGCGCGCATTCGTGCTGCACTATCAGCCTCAACTCGACCTGCGCAGTGGGGAGATCTCAGCTGTCGAAGCGCTGGTCCGGTGGCCGCACCCCAGGCTTGGCCTGGTGCCGCCGCTCGACTTCCTTCCGCTCGCGGAGGAAGCCGGACTCATGCAGCCTCTGACGGTGCTGATTCTCGACAGCGCTCTGGCGCAATGCGCCGCCTGGCATGCGGCTGGGTTGAGCCTCACCGTGTCGGTGAACGCCTCCACGACCAACCTTCTCGACCCGGGATTTGTCGACTCCGTCCGCGACGTGCTGGCGCGTCACCGTCTGCCTGCATCGGCACTGATCATCGAGATCACCGAGACCACCATCATCACTGACTTCGGACGTTGCAAGCAGGTCATCGCCCGCCTCCGTGATCTTGGTGTCGGCGTGTCCATCGACGACTTCGGCGCCGGGTTCACCTCGCTGGCGTACCTCGGCAGTCTCGCCGTCAGCGAGCTCAAGCTCGATCGGAGGTTCATCACCGACCTCTCCGCCACCGATGGGAAACGCGACCTGGCGCTCGTCCGCGCGACCGTTGAGCTCGGTCACGCACTGGGCCTGCGTGTCGTTGCCGAAGGCATCGAGGATGCGCCGACCCTCGAGATGCTGACTAGCGTCGGCTGCGACCTCGCCCAGGGGTATTTCATCTGCCGGCCGATGCCTGCGACCGAGGTTGACCTGAGTCCGTGGTCGGCATCGCCGACTCCCATCGCGGTGCGGCGCGCCTCCTGACGGGCGCGCCGCACCGTCCCCTACACCACAGCCGCCTCTCGTTCAGCGGGGTGGTCGGCAGTCTGTCGTGCCACAGCGCGCGCGGTCGGCGTCGCGCGTGCCCACAGGCTTGCGACGGCCGCGACCACCACGACAGCGACACCGATGAGCAGGGTGGGTCGCATCGCGCCGGCAAACGCGGTGGTGAAGACGTCGTGGGCGATGCGCGCCACCTGCGCAGCCACGGACGCCGGCAGCTGTGTGAGGCCCGAAAGGTTGGCACCGCTCTGCCCTGCGCCGACCGCCAGTCCCGAGCTGCCGGCATGGCTGAAGCCGTTGACGAAAGGCGCCTGTGCCTGCTGAGGCAACGCCCCGGCGCGGGCAACCGCCTCGGTGCGCAGGTTGTTGGCCAGCTGCGTCTGCAGCACCGCACCGACGACAGCCCCTGCGAGAACTGCGCCCATCTCCTGGATGGTGTTGAGAACGCCGGAGGCGACACCGGCATGCTCGGGCTTGAGGTCGCGCGTGGCCAGTGAGTACACCGGCCCCCAGATGAAGGCCATCCCCCCACCGGCGAGGATCAGCCCGGGAAGGAAGCTCCAGCGTCCCGAGTCGGCGTGAACGCTCAACGCGATGAAGGCGGTGCCGGCGGCGAGCGCGACGAGCCCGGGGATCAGCAGGTACTTGGCGCTGACCTTGGTCATCAGCGCGTTCGACACACCGGACAGCAGGATCATGGTCAGCGGTTGCGCGGCGATGGTGATGCCGGCATCGACAGCGGACAGCCCGAGCACGGACTGCAGGTAGATGGTGAGTGGCAGGTAGAAGCTCACGATCGAGAAGCCCATGGCGGACAGCACGAAGGTCATGAGCGCGAAGTTGCGGTCGCGAAAGACGGCGAACGGCAGCAGCGGCTCGCGATCCTGTCGCAGCGACTGGTGGACGAAGAACACGGCAAGCACGACCACGCCAGCGCCGATCACCAGTGGGATGGAGATGAACCCGGTGATCGTTCCCCACTGGAACCGCTGTCCCTCGATGAGTCCGTAGACGATGCCGAACAAACCGGCGGTTGCCAGGCCGACACCGACGAAATCGAGGCGGTGACGCCGACCGGGACGGATGTCGGGAACGAACACGAACGCCGCCGCGATGATCGCGACCCCGACCGGCAGGTTGACCAGGAAGATCGACTGCCACCCGAAGCGGGTCACGAGGAAGCCGCCGAGGGTCGGCCCGGCGAGCACCGCCAGCCCGGCGAGGATGCCGAAGATGGCGAACACGGCGGCGCGCCTCTCGAGGGGGAAGATGCTCAGCAGGATGGGCAGGCCCTGGGGAGCGAGGATGGCGGCGCCGAGTCCCTGCAATGCGCGCGAGAAGATCAGCTGCGTCGGACTCCCCGCCAGCGCGCTCAGCAACGAGGCGATCGTGAAGATTGCGGTGCCGATCATGAACAGGCGTCGTGGCCCGACGATGTCACCGAGCCGTCCGGAGGTGATCAACAGAACCGCATACACCAGGCTGTACGCATTGAGCACCCAGAGGATGTCGTCGAGGCCGGCATTGATGCCGTCGCTGATCCGCGGGATGGCGACGTTGACGATGGTGAGGTCGAGCAGTGTCATGAACAGGCCGAGCGACAGCACGATCAGCGCCGCAATCGGCCGCACCGGCCGCTGGTGGGTTTGGGTCTCAGCCACGGTCTTCTCCCTCCGGTCGTCCCGTTTGTGGTCGCTGTCGCTGCTCGATGGCACGCGCTATCTCTGGGGGTATGACGTAGTCGTCCTGGTCGGCTGCGCTTGTCAGGCTGAAGAGCGCCTCGATCTCGGCATCGCTCCAGAGCCGGCCGGCGGCGATGTCGTCGATGATTCCGCGCAGCCATGCCAGCTCCGCGTTTCGCAGGGCCTGCATGTACTCGCCTTCGATGAGGACGATCCGCGGCAGCGACTGCACGGATTCCATGGTCTTGGCATTGGCCGCGATCAGTGACTCGAGGCGTGCGGCCCGGCTCTTCAGGAGTTAGAGTGTCTGCTGCCGACCGACGCCGATGACGAAGGCCAGCGCGGCGCCGAACTGGGGGAACTCGTCGATGGGTTGCGAGAGCAGTTCCGCCATCCACATCTGCAGCTCATCGCGTCCGGCCTCGGTGATCGTGTAGACGG
>CATPCA010000137.1 GCA_955652545.1 Candidatus Dormiibacterota bacterium | reverse complement strand
GGCGCCAGTCGCGGCGCTCCCGCCACGCGGCGGCAGACCGTCGCGCAGCAGGGCTCGCGCGATGACCATGCGCTGAACCTGGTTGGTGCCCTCGTAGATCTGTGATGCCTTGGCGTCGCGCAGCCTCACCGCCGCCGGATGGTCGGCACGCGCCGAGTCAGGCGCGCAGAGTTCCATCGCGGCGTGGGCTGCGGCGACACAGGTGTCGGTCGCGTACAGCTTGGCTATCGCCGCCTCGCGTGTCATCGATATCCCGGCATCGGCGAGCCGAGCAGCACCGACGGTCAGCAGGCGCGACGCGGCGGTGCGCGCATGAATGTCGGCGAGCATGGTCTCGTCGACGAGTGTGTCCGCGGCGCGGGCGCGGGCGACGATTGTGTCGATGCACCCCTGGGCGATGCCGACCGCCTGGGCACTGATGCCGACGCGGCCACTGTCCAGCGTGGCCATCGCAATCCCGAAGCCCGCTCCCTCCTCGCCGAGGCGATTGGACGCGGGGACGGGGACTCCATCGAGGAACAGCTCTGCCGTCCACGAGCCGGCGAGTCCCATCTTGTGGAGAGGCTCGCCAAAGCGCAGACCGGGGCTGTGCGAATCGACGATGAAAGCGGTGATGCCGCGCGTGCCCGCTCCGGTGCGCGCCATCACGACGTACAGGCCGGCGGCTCCGCTGTTGGTGATGAACGCCTTGCTGCCCGTGAGCCGGTACCCGTTGCCGTCGCGTTCGGCTCGCGTTGTCAGCGCCCCGGCATCGCTGCCGCTGTCGGGCTCGGTGAGCGCGAACGCGGTCGTGCACCGGCCGGAAGCGAGGTTTGGGAGGTACCGGCGCAACTGCTCCGCGCTGCCGAACAGCAGCAGCGGTTCGCTGCCCACGCTGAGGTGAACGTCGAGGATGACCGCGGTGCTGGCGCACACCCGTGCCACCGCCTCGATGAAGCGGGCGAACTGGACGTGGCCGGCAGCAGCGCCCCCGTACTCCGCCGGCACGAGGAGACCGGCGACGCCGAGTTCGCCGGCGACGCGCACAACCTCATCGGGCGTCGGCCCCATGCCGGAGGCCATTGCTGAGGCTTGCGGCCGCACGACTTCATCGACGTACACCGCGGTGAGGTGGTCGATCGACTGGTCGAGGGGGACGGGCGGAGCCTCAGCCGACATGGACGAGCGTGGCCTCGCCCTGGGCCATACCGCTGCAGATCCCGGCGGCTCCGTACCCTCCGCCTCGCCGGCGCAGCTCATACAGCAGGGTCATGAGGATGCGCGCCCCGCTGGCGCCGATGGGGTGACCCACCGCGATGGCGCCGCCGTTGACGTTGACCCGGTTGGGGTCGACCTCGAGCATGCGCGTGCTGGTGATGGCGACGGCGGCGAACGCTTCGTTGATCTCGACGAGCTCGAGCCGGCCCGCATCGACCTCGCCGCGGGTGCGCGCCAGGGCCTTCTCGACAGCCATGGCAGGAACTGTGGCGAGGTAGGGATGGTCGGCCGCGGATTCCGCGTAGGTCACCCACCTGCCCAGAGGTGAAAGGCCGGCGGCACGGGCGCGCTCGGCGCTCATCATCAGGACCGCGCTGGCCCCGTCGTTGATGCCGGGGGCGTTCCCGGACGTGACCGTGCTGCGTTCCCCGAAGGCGCCAGGCAGGGACGCGAGCTTCTCCAGCGACGAATCCGGGCGCGGCTGCTCATCCCCGGCGACGGCGCCGTTCCCCACCGGCACGGGCACGACCTCTTCCGCAAAATGGCCGGCCGCAAGGGCCGCGGCGTAGCGCTGCTGTGAGCGCAGCGCCCACTCATCCTGCTCTTCGCGGGTCACACCCAGCTCGGCCGCGACATCGCTGCCGTGCACGCCCATCAGCACTCCGTCAGCCGGGCAGCAGAGACCGTCAGAGTAGATGCTGTCCACCGCCGCGCGATCGCCGAGGCGCGCGCCGAACCGCTGATCCAGCAGGAGGTAAGGCGCGCGTGACATCGACTCCATGCCACCCGCCACGACCACCTCCGCCTCCCCGGCGCCGATGAGCAGTGCGCCGAGGTTGACCGCCTTGAGCGCGCTCGCGCAGACCTTGTTGACTGTGAAGGACGGGACCGTGGCCGGAAGGCCGGCCGCCAGCCCGGCCTGCCGCGACGGCACCTGTCCCTGTCCAGCCGCCAGGACGGTGCCCATGATCAGCTGGTCGACGTCGGCGCCGTCGGTGCCGGTGCGATGCAGCACCTCGCGGATGACGTGCGCACCAAGGTCGGTGGCGGCAAGGCTGGACAGGCCGCCGCCGAGCCGGCCGAACGGCGTCCGCGCCGCAGCGACGATGACGACGTCGTTCATGGCTTCGATGCTACGCCGCGGGCGCGAATTGCGGTTCCCCCTTCAGACGGGAACCAGGTCCTCGAGGAGGTGACGGGCGATGAGGATTCGCTGAACCTCGCTGGTCCCCTCGCCGATCTCGTTGACCTTGACGTCGCGGTAGTACCTGGCCACCGGCGATTCCTCCATGAAGCCGTAGCCACCGTGGATCTGCACCGCCTGGTTGGCGCACGCCGTGGCCACCTCTGACGCGTGCAGCTTGGCCATCGACGCGTACGGTGTCGGGCTCTGGCCGGCATCGATGGCGGTAGCCGCGCGCCAGGTCATCAGGCGCGAGAGCTCGATCTGCGTGGCCATGTCAGCGAGCTTGAACTGTGTGGCCTGGAAACGTGCGATGGGCTGGCCGAACTGGTGGCGCTGGGCGCTGTGCGACAGCGAGGCGTCGAGGCAGGCCTGGGCGACGCCGACCGACAGGGCGGCAATGGCCACCCGGCCACCCTCGAGTATTTGTAGGAACTGGCGATAACCGACGCCCTCGGTGCCGATCAGGTTGGCGACGGGCACGTGACAGTCGTCGAAGAGCAGCTCCCGCGTGTCACTTGCATGCCAGCCCAGCTTGCGGTACTTCGGCGCCTGCTCGTAGCCGGGTGTTCCACGCTCGACCGCGATGGCGCTGATCTG
>CATPCA010000136.1 GCA_955652545.1 Candidatus Dormiibacterota bacterium | reverse complement strand
CCATACGACATGTGGCTCTCCGGCCGCGATGACGTCCTCGCCTGGTGGTTCGGCCCGGGCGCCGGCTGCCGCGGCTCACGCCTGGTCCCGACATCGACGACGAACGGCACCGTGGCGTTTGGTCAGTACAAGCCAAGTGCGGCGGGCAGTGGCTTTGATCCGTGGGCGATTCAGGTCCTCGAGTTCAGGGACGGTGGGATCGCCGAGTTCACGTTCTTCCTCGATACCGAGCGCCTCTTCCCGCTCTTCGGTCTGCCGGCGCGGATCGATTCGTAGCCCGCGTCATCCGGGCAGGACGTCCTCAAGTCCCATGAAGGTGACCAGGTCGCGAAGCTCGTCCGAAGCGCGCTGCAGCCTGACCTGACAGCCGTGCCGGCCGGCGGCGAGCTGGAGGCGCGCCAGCGCGTCGACGGTCACCGCGTCCGACTCGACGCCGCAGACGTCACACCAGGCGATGGCTGCGCCGCTTGCCTCGAGCAGGGCGCAGACGCGGTCGCAGAGACCGGGGAGGTCAGGACGGGCGATCGGGCCCCGGACAGCGAAGCTGATGGTGGTCTTCTCGTTCACCGCTGCGGGTTAAGACCATCTCGCGCGTGGTTAATCATCGGTGGCGACCGATGAGTCTCGGGCCTTGGCCTCGTCATTGTGAGTGACCCCGATAGGCTCTCGACGCTGGAATCGGACCCGTTCGCCTCAGAGTGAGGTCAAGGAGGAGAGACACATCATGTTCACGAACACCAAGGCATTCAGCGGCTTCTCCGTGAGTGACGTGGCGAAGGCGCGTGAGTTCTACGGCGACACGCTCGGCCTGAAGACATCAGAGGAGAACGGTCTGTTGACGCTGCACCTGGCCGGTGACCGGGACGTGATTGTCTACCCAAGTCCGAACCACACACCGGCGACCTACACGATCCTCAACTTCCCCGTCGACGACATCGACAAGGCGGTCGAGGAGCTGACCAGCCGCGGCGTGCGATTCGAGCGGTACGACGCTCTCGAGCAGGATGAGAAAGGCATCCACCGTACAGGAGGTCCTTTGATCGCCTGGTTCACCGACCCCGCGGGCAACGTGCTGTCCGTGCTTCAGCCGAACTAGGTTGATGGAGAGGGTCACCGTGGCAGCGCGCGGACCCGACACGGCTCGCTGGCACAATGGGCCGCGCATGACCACCACGACTGCCGACGGCGAGTTTGCGATCCGAGTCGAGGGGCTGCACAAGTCCTTCGGCAAGGTGCACGCGCTGCGTGGCATCGACTTCGTCGTGCCGCGCGGGTCAGTCCTCGGGGTTCTGGGCCCCAACGGTGCAGGCAAGACCACAGCTGTTCGGATCCTGTCGACGCTGCTGCCTCCCGACTCCGGGAGCGCGTTCATCGAAGGGCACGACGTGGTGCGTGATGCGGCCGCAGTCCGCCGCGCCATCGCCCTGGCCGGCCAGGCGACCGCGATCCAGATCGAGCTCACCGGACGGGAGAACCTGGAGATCATGGGACGGCTGCGCCACCTTGATCGACAGGACGTGCGAGTCCGTACCGGGGAGCTGCTGGAGCGGTTCGAGCTCGTCGACGCCGCCGACCGCCCGGCCAAGACGTACTCGGGAGGCATGAAGCGCCGCCTCGACCTCGCCGCCAGCCTGATGGGCGAGCCGTCGGTGCTGTTCCTGGACGAGCCGACCACGGGTCTGGATCCATATGGCCGGCTGGGCATGTGGGACGTGATCCGCCAGCTCGCTGCACAGGGCACGACGATCCTGCTCACCACGCAGTACCTCGATGAGGCCGATGAGCTGGCCGACAACATCATCGTCATCGAACGCGGCCAGGTGATTGCCGAGGGCACGTCAGATCAGCTCAAGGACCGCGTGGGAGGCGACGTGCTCGAGTTCACCGTCGTCGACAGAGCGCTGGTGGACGCGGCGGTGCAGGCCGTGGCGGGGCTGACCGACGCCGAGCCGCGAGTCGACGCGGAGTCGCGCCGAATCTCGCTGCAGGTCGGCAACCGCGGTTCGCACGCGCTTGTAGACGCGGTGCGGCGCCTCGATGCCGCCGGTGTCGAAACCGATGGGCTGGCGCTGCACCGGCCGTCGCTCGACGACGTGTTCCTGGCCGTGACGGGCCACGCTGCGGAGAGCGAGGACGGGGCCACTCGACAGCGCGGCCGCAAACCCAGCGCACCTGGAGGAGCCTGAAGCCGTGGCTGCAACAACTGTTCAGCAATCGAGCCCCAGCACCGGGCAGCTGGTTCGCTGGGCGGTGAGCGACTCGCTGGTGATGGCCAAGCGCAACCTGCTGGTCTGGCTGCGGGTCCCCGCCTACATCGTGTTCACGGTTGTCCAACCCGTGATCTTCGTGCTGCTGTTCCGCTACGTGTTCGGCGGCGCCATCCAGGTGTCCAACGCAGGCGGATACGTCAACTTCCTGATGCCCGGAATCATCGGGCAGACGGCTGCATTCGCCACCTTCGCCACCGCGATCGCACTCGCGCAAGAGGCCAAGGCGGGTGTGATCGACCGGCTGCGCTCGCTGCCGATGGCGCGCTCCGCGGTCCTCGCGGGAAGGCTCCTCGCAGATGGCATTCGCATGCTCGTCACCATCCTCGTCATCGTCGCGGTGGGGTACGTGGTGGGATTCCGCTTCCAGAACGGAGCGCCGGGCGCGGTGGCGATGATCCTTCTCGCCGAGCTGTTCGGGGTCACCATCTGCTGCGTCTCCGCGTTCATCGGCCTGGCGATCAAGGACGAGGAGGCAGTGCAGGCCTTCGGCCTGATCTGGCTGTTCCCCCTCACCTTCGTCAGCTCCGCGTTCGTCCCGATCGCAACCATGCCCAGCTGGATGCAGGCATTCGCGAACAACCAGCCGGTGACACTGGTCATCAACGCAATGCGCTCCTTGGCGCTGGGGGGGTCGCAACCTCTGTTTCCCGGGCTGTGGGAGGCGCTGGCCTG
>CATPCA010000135.1 GCA_955652545.1 Candidatus Dormiibacterota bacterium | reverse complement strand
GGCACTGCCAGACGATCGCCGGCGCGACCGGGTGCAGGCTGTCGCGCTCGAACATCACCGCGGTCTCGCGCTGGTTGGTGATGCCGATCGCCACCAGCGTGCGGGCCCCGGCGTCTTCGATCGCCGCCCGGGCGGCCGCCAGCACGGACCGCCAGAGATCTTCGGCGTCCTGCTCCACCCAGCCATCTCGCGGATAGCGCACGGCGACCTCGGCGTGCCCGCGCCCGTGGATCTCACCGCCGGCTCCCACCACCAGGCAGGTGGTGCCCGATGTCCCCTGGTCGATGGCGAGAACGCACGGTGCACTCATCGAGTGGCTCGCTGCGGACCCGGCTCAGACCGGGACGGCGAGCATCCGGTCGATCGCCCGTCGCGCCCGCGCGGCGATGTGCGGCGCGACTGTGACCCGCGGGGACAGCGTCTCGAGCGAGGCGGCGACCTTGGGCAGGGTGATCATCTTCATGAAGCCGCAGATCGCCCCCGGGGAGGCGGGCAGAAAGCGCTTGCTGGGTGCGAATTTCTCCATGCGATGGAGGATGCCGACCTCGGTCGCGACGATGAACGTCGTGGCCGGGGATTCGACTGCCCGGCGCACCATCCCCTCGGTCGAAGCCACCACCGTGGTGGTGCCCGCCAGGTCGCCGGACGAGGCTCGGTACAGCGTCGACGTCGTGCAGCCGCACTCGGGGTGGATGAGCAACTCCGCATCCGGGTGCTGAACACGAGCGGCGTCGAGGTCGGCCGGCTCGATGCCCGCATGCACGTGGCATTCGCCCATCCAGACATGCATGCGCCTGCCCGTCACACGCTCGACGTGGGCTCCCAGGAACATGTCGGGGCAGAAGAGGATTTCGCGGTCGCGGGGTATGCTGTTGACAATCGCTGCGGCGTTCGACGAGGTGCAGCAGTAGTCCGATTCAGCCTTCACCTCCGCGGTGGTGTTGACGTAGGAGACCACCACCGCGCCGGGGTGCTCCGCCTTCCAGGCGCGCAGCTGATCGGCTGTGATGGTGTCGGCCAGGGAGCAGCCGCCTCTCAGGTCGGGCAGCAGCACGGTCCGATCCGGAGAGACGATGGCGGCCGTCTCGGCCATGAAATGGACGCCACAGAAGACGATGACGTCGGCGTCGGTGCGCGCGGCCTCCTGCGACAAGCCCAGCGAGTCGCCGACGAAGTCGGCGACGTCCTGGATCTCAGGGAGCTGGTAGTTGTGCGCCAGGATGACGGCGTTGCGCTCGCGGCGCAGACGGTCGATGCGCTCGGGGAGGCCGGGGTCGGCGGCGGCCTGCTCAGCCGGGCGAACAGCCAGCACGGCGCTCTCTCCTGGAGGTTTAGGTCAGATTGACCTTAGTAGTATACCGCAGGGCGCAAGTGGCCCGGCTCAGATCACCTGCGCCGAGGGCGACGGCGCGTCAAGGGGGGTGATGTCGCTCTCCTTCCACACCCCGGTGACCCGGCTGTAGGTCTCGAGCAGATGGATGTGCGTGCCCACCGCCGGGTCGCTGTGGTCGACGCTCCCGTCGGACTTGAGGTAGTCGTCGCGGGTCGGGGTGGTGGCGATGGTGAGCTGCAGAGATGTCCCGGCGCAGGCGGCGTCGGTGATGCTGAGACTGTCGAGGGAGTCGACCTCGCGCTCGGTGAGGTGGTTGGCCACCAGCGTGGTCTGGATGTACTGCTGCAGGTCCACGAGGGCCGCGCCGGTGGCCACGTCTGACAGACCCTGGTGCCTGGGGTCGAGGACGATCTGGTTGAGGCGGTTGTCGATGCGCGTCCAGATGTCACGAGCCGTGATCGTATCGACGCAGCCAGCTCTTGCGGATGGTGCGCCGCCACCGGTGGGGAAGCTGCTGCTGGTGGCGGGCTGCTGTGACGACCCGCATGCGAACAGCACCATGACCGCGGGAATGAGCACCAGCCGGCGAGCGATCACGTGGCCATGGTAGACCGCCCGCGCCGGCCGTCAGCGGCCGCCTACAGTGCTGCCGATGCTCGCCCTGCTGGTCGTCCACCCTCGCCGGGCGCTCGACGCTGCCGCCGCCCACGCAAGCCTGGCCGCCGGTGCGCTGGCGGTCGTCGTCAGCGGCCTCCTCTGCCTGGGCCTGGAACTCCTGGCGGCGGCAGTCGGCGGCGGCGGCTCGGCCGGAGTGATCCTCTCGGCGGCCGTCCCGGTGATGCTGGTGGTGTTCTGGCTGGCGAGTGGCCTGCTGGTCGGCGCCGGTGCGCGCCTCATGGGACACGCCCCCCGGCATCGTGAGCTGCTCGCGGTCAGCGGCCTGACCTTTCCTGTGCTCGTGCTGTACGCGGTCATCACCCTTGTCCAGGCGGCCAGCCTGCGCTGGGGCGGGGACGTCCTCTCCATAGCCGTCGGGCTTCTCGCGCTCCCTGTGGTGTGCTGGTTCGTGGCGCTCAACGCCGTCGCTGTGCGCGCCGTCTACGACATGCCGGCGCTCAACGCGGTGGCCATCGCGCTTCTCCCCTACGCGGCGCTCAGCGCGGTGGTGCTCCTGCTGGTTGTCGTCCTGAGCGCGCTGCACTCGCTGGGCGTGATCTGACCCTCCGTCGGCTCAGCCCTGGCCGCACGACGCTCAGCCGCCGGCCGGTCCAGGTCCGCTGCCAGGTCCGCGCCGCCGCCGTCCACTGACGCCGGGCCGGCGTGGGCCCTTGGGGGCGTCATCGAGTCCAACCTCACGTCAGCGCTATCAGCATCCCATATGGTGATGATGTTTGTCCCGAGATTGCGGCCCCTCTTTGGATAGACGCGGACGTCCCGCCAAACCTTGCGCTCCGGAACTCGGCGCGGAGGCTGTGGGCGGTTGCGGTTCCGTCACAGCCGGTGCCAGATCGACCACGCCGCCAGAACCGGGGAGGAGGCCCGCCTAAGCTCGGGCCATGACCCGTGCGCCGCTGCTCAGCGTGGTCGTTCCCACCCGCAACGAGGAGGCCAACGTCGGGGCCCTCCTGGCCCGGCTGACCTCGGCGCTGGCGGCGGTCGACCACGAGATCCTCTTCGTCGACGATTCCGACGACAACACCCCGCGCGCCGTTGCCGCCGCGGCTGCCGGCGACCCCAGGGTCGAGCTGGTCCACCGCCAGGGCGCAGAGCGCGCAGGCGGGCTCAGCACCGCGGTGGTCAGCGGCATCCACCACACTCGCGGCGAATACGTCTGTCTCATGGACGCCGACCTCCAGCACCCTCCCGAGGACATCCCCGGGATGCTCGCAGTCGCCCGTGACGATGCCGACGTGGTGGTGGCCAGCCGGTACATGCGCGGCGGCAGCCGGCGTGGCCTGGATGGAAGGGCACGGCGCCTCGTCAGC
>CATPCA010000134.1 GCA_955652545.1 Candidatus Dormiibacterota bacterium | reverse complement strand
GGAGGGTGAGAGAGACGCTGTCAGGCACTGATTGAAGAACTTCCGGTCACGGGTGCCAATGGTGGCACCGCGGTGATGATGGGGGTTGAACGCTCCCCCATCATCGCACCACGGGGTTGACACGAGGCTCCAACGACAAACGGCGTCGGGCCGCAGAAGCGCACAGTGGTCATGGCCAATGTGCTTTTCACCCGAGGCCGACCTGACCACGGGTGTTGTCGTGGCCGTCGTCGGCATCGACGCGCTCCGCCACGTGAGCCGTCCTTCCCAGATCGTGCTCGCTGCGCTGCCGATGCTGTTCGCCCTCCACCAGATCGATGAATCGGCCTGACCTCGGTGTGGTGCGCATGGGCGGCGATCGGCAGCGTGGCCATCGCGGTGTACCTACGCCGCGTCGCGGGCCAGGACATGCGGCTCGACGTGGCCTCGCGCGCGGCGGCGTGACGCCGCGCCATCGCGTCGCTCAGGTGAAACGGTAGATGTGGCCCGTGTCCGACACGTAGACGGCTCGGTCCGGCCCCTCCACCACGTCGAGCCTGCACTGCGAGGGCCCGGCCGACACGGTGGCGTGCGGGCTTCCCGGGGTGACCACCAGCATGCCCCGCCCGTACGTGCAGAACACCAGGTGCCCGGCGTAGGCCGCGGGACCCGACGCGTCGATGAACGCCGCACCGGTGGGGATGACAGTGCTGTTCTCGCTGCTCCAATCGGGTGGTCTGCGGCCGTTGCAGCCCCCGGCGAGCGGGTGCGAGTAGCCATAGCAATACGGCCACTGATACCCGCCGCCCCGCGACAGCGACAGGATCACGGTGTCATAGCCGGTGCTGGGGCTGCCCGCGTCGCCGGATGGTCCGTTGTTGGTGACCGCGATCTGGCCGGTGGCGGCGACGGCGATGCCGAACGGGTTGCGAAAGCCGTATGCCCACACCGGGTCGGTGGGCCCGAAGGGGTTGTCGGGCGGGACGGTCCCGTCGGGCCTGTACCGGAGGATCTTGCCTCGCGGATCTGACGTGTTCTGCGCTGCACTCGCCTGGTGCTCCTCGCCGAGCGTGACGTAGAGCATGCCGTCACGCCCGAAGGCGAGGCGACCTCCCTTGTGGCAGCAGTCCGACCCCGACGGGAATGTCAGCAGGACCTTGGCGTCGACACCGGTGCCGGCACAGTCGCGCCACCGGATGACGTGTTGCTGGGTGCGGTTGGCGTCCGAGTAGAACGCGTACACGAAGCGATCGCCCGCGAAGGTGGGGCTGATCGCCAGGCCGAGGAGGCCACGCTCGCTGTAGGAGCCGTTCGACTCCGTGGTGACGGTGGGCACCGTCGCGAATGTCCTGGCGGCCCCGTTCTGCCACACGCGGACCGCGCCCGAACGCTGCGCGTAGAAGAGCCGTCCGTCGGGCGCGAAGGCGAGCGCGGTGGCGAAGGCGGCGGAGATGGTCCCTGGTGGCGGCGACTGCTGGGCCACCGCACAGGCGTCCGGGGTGGCTGTCGGTGTGGCGGTCGGGGGCGGGGTCGCCGTCGGCGGGGTCGCCGTAGCGGTGGCGCTCGGCACCGGTGGGGAACCGCACGCGCTGATGGTGGCAACCGCGACGGCGAGGCAGGTGAGCAGGCGGATGTGACCGGCCACGCCCAGAGGCTGGCACACAGTTGGCGGTCGGTGCGTCGGCGAAAGGTGGAGGCCACGCTTGCCCAGCACCACTGATCTGTGTATGCTCAACGTGGCCGGGGTCGGAGCCCGCGGCGGAGGGGCGACGCGCGCCAGTGGAGCGTGCCCATGCGTTTGCTCTCACCGCGAATCCTCGTCCCGGCGGCGATCGTGCTGGTTGGCTGGGGCGGCGCCCACCTGCTGACGCAGTCGAGCGGCCTGGCGGTGCAGCCGGCCACCTGGCCCTTGGCGGCCTCGACCCCGTCGGCGGCCCCGACCCCCGCGATCCCGGCGGCACGGGGCCCGGGTGCAGCGCAACCGTCGACGCCCAACCCCGCCGGCGGCATCCCCATCCTGCCCGGAGCGCTGCAGAAGCTGAACGGCGACACGCGCGACACGGCGGTCGGGCTGTACGCGCTCATCCAGCAGCTCGAGGCGGCGCTCCGCAGCCATCTCGGTGACCTGGTGCGGCAGCTCGAACCCGGTTACCGCGCCCGTTAGATCTCGTCGGGCTCGTTGGCCAGCGGCTCGTGATGGTCGTGCCTCGCCTGGCGCTGCAGCTCGGCGCGGCGCTGGCGGCGGAGCTCGCCGACCCGGCGGATCTCGGCCGCCTCCACCGACAGTGAGACCCGGTCGGTCGGGCGCAGCGGCGCCAGCGGCGGGCCGGGGTGCGGGCGCGGGCCGGACCACAACGCCGGGACGACGTCGAGCTCGGCGGCGAGGACGTACGCGGCCTGCTCGTAGTTGACCCGCCATCCCTTGAAGTGCACCCAGGCGGCGTCGGGCTCGCGTTCGAACTCCATGCCCGCGTTGCGAGCACGCTCCGCGGCGTCCACGAACTCCTCCTTGGTGAGCTGGATGTCGTCGTCGGGGCTGGGGTCATCCGGGACGGGATGGCCCAGCGCCCCAGCCAGCTGGCGGAAAGCCAGGTAGCCGATGCGCATCAGGTTCCGTGCCGGCGCGGGCACCGTTATCGGGCACAGGGCAAGGTGCATTGCCGCGGCGTCGAGGATGGAGAGCAGGGAGATGACCCACGAGCGTTGCGGGGAGGGTGAGCGGAAGAACAGCAGCACCGGGTACGCGGTGTGGCTCTCCGAGACGTCGGCCGCCCACACCATCCAGCGGTCGTACATCTCGACGAGACCGTCGAGGTTGTCGATGGCCGCCGAACGCACCAGCACCTCCGGCCCCCAGCCGGGAGTCCCGGCGAGGCCCTCGAGCATGGTCACCAGGGTCTCGCGCCGGTTGTACGACGCGTACAGGACGGGGAGGTAGGCGATCTGCAGGGTGATCACCACCAACCCGGTGACCGCCGCCAGGTAGACGATCGCCGTGGGCAGACTGTCGTGCGGGGCTGCGATTCCCAGCGTCAGCATCGAGGAACCCGCGACACGGAATGCCTCACCGAGGTCGGTGCTGAAGGGCCAGAGCATCAATGCGTAGCCGCACAGGAAAAGCAGCAGCCAGACCAGCAGCGTGGAGATGAGATACGCCGCGGATGCATAGGCGTGGAGGCGGTCGCGCGCCTCGTAGTCATCGACCCGCGCCGCCGCCACCCTCACCGGGTAGGCGGTCAGTCCAAAGAGGAGCGCCGTCAAACGCGTGCGCGTGCTGCGCGGGACGACAGTCGTCTCGAGCACGGTCGCCCAGGTGAGCGCGACCAGCACCACCCCGACGACGAGGCCGACCCAGGCGATCACCCGCATGTCGGAACCTCACCCTGCATGGGCGGACGATAGTTGAGCGTCACGACGCCGCGCCGCTTCGGCATCTGCTCAGCTGCGACAGCATCGCTTGTGTGAACTGGTGGCATGCGCCGTTCGAGTTTGACGCCATCGTCGGGGCCATCGTAGGATTCAGCGCAAAATGACGAGGGAAGGCGATTCGCTGACACGCAGGCTGTGGCTCGACCACGGCCGTTGCGGAACCGCGATCTGTCGAATGCGCTGAGCGCAGTCGGCAGGCCTTCACGCGACCGCGGTCGCCCCGTCGACGTAGCCCCCGCAGCCTGAACGCAGCGGGATCCCGTCCTCACCGAGGACTGCGCACATACCCGGCGACAACGTCGCCTGCCGGTGCGCATCCCAGTGCCGGTCGAATAACGAGAACGAGGACAGAGAGGAAAGT
>CATPCA010000133.1 GCA_955652545.1 Candidatus Dormiibacterota bacterium | reverse complement strand
CTGGTCGCGCGTATCAAATCCGATGGTCGCAGACCATGGTTGGTTGACGACGAGGTCCGACAACAGGTCGAGGCCATGCTGTCGGCTCGCGAACCACACATTCTTCGCTTTGCGCACCACGTGGTCGACAGCTCCGCGCCTCTGGCTCAGGTCGTGGACCAGCTCATGACCATCGTCGGGGAGTGACGAACGGACCGCTGGGTCGCCTTGGAGGGTCGCGGATCCGTGGTTGGCTCTGGGGCGCCGGGCTCGTGGTCGGCCCGGCCAGCGTTCAGGGTGTAACACCGGATCGTATGTGACGTCATCGAGACTTGCGTCGGCCTGCGAGCAAGTGATGTAATCCGGCCCACCACAAGGGCCGGAGAGAGGGGAGAGCCACATGGGTAGACATCGGCGTCTGAACCTGCTGGTGGCGGGTGCCACCGCTGCGATCGTGCTCGGGGCGGTGGCCACGAGTGCGTCGGCTGCGACCGCGGCCCGGCCCGCCGCCACCTCGAGCTCATCCGCGGCGTCGTCACACGCCCAGCTTCGGCACCCGGCCTCCATCGTCCCGCTCCGTGATGCGGCGCCGACCAGGAAGACTGACCAGGTCTTCAGTAACCTCGACTACAACGGCGGCCCGGTCATGCCATCGAGCACCAACTACATGGTGTTGTGGAGCCCCACCGGCCTCGGCGCCTACCCCGCGGACTACGTCCCGGGGCTGAAGCAGTGGTTCACGGACCTGGCCCACGACAGCGGCGGCATCCAGAACACCAATTCGACCTCGGCGCAGTACCAGGACCTGACCGGCACGTTCTCGCGCTACGCGACGACCTTCGGCGGGGCGGTGCTCGACACCCAGCCATACCCGACTAGCCAATGCCCGGTGAACAGCCCGGTCATCGAGTGCCTCACCGACGCCCAGATCCAGCAGGAGCTCGAGCGCTTCGTCGCCGCCAACAACCTCAAGACGGACCTGAGCCACGAGTACTTCCTGCTCGCGCCGCCCCACGTCGAGTCGTGCTTCAGCAACGACCCGACGCAGTCATTCGGCGGTTGCTCGGCAGGCATCGTGCCGTTCAGCGGCCTTGCGGCCTTCTGCGCGTACCACGGGCAGACCACCCTTTCGCCGATGCTGATCTATGCGCAGGATCCCTTCGTGCCCGGCAACCGGCACTGCGACGACGGCAACCATCCGAACGGTTTGTCGTCGGACGGCGAGCTCTCCGGCGGTCTGAGCCATGAACAGAACGAGTCGGTCACGGACCCGATCCCGAACGACGCCTGGACGAACGGTGCCGGCGCCAACCAGGGCTTCGAGAACGGCGACCAGTGCGTCCGCCAGTTCGGCACCCCACTGGGGACGAGCAACGGCGCGAAGTTCAACCAGGTCATCAATGGGCACCCCTACTGGTATCAGGAGGAGTGGAGTAACGTGGGTCACGCGTGCCTCCAGAGGCTCACACCATCGGGCACCGCGCCGACCGCGAAGTTCAAGGTCACCAAGGGCAGCGGGCTCACGCTCCACTTCAACGCCTCGGGCTCGAGCACATCGTCTGGCTTCATCGTCTACGTCTGGCAGTTCAACGCCGTGTTGAACGCCCCGACCATCGAGACGACGTCGCCGACGATCTCGTACACGTTCCCGACGGCCGGTGCCTACTCGGTCGGATTGACGATCTTCGCCATAGATGGGTCGTCGACCGGGACGGGAGGGATCGTCACAACCGGCCACAGCGGATTCAACCGCGGGTTCACGTTCTCGCCGACGCACCCGAAGGCCTTTCACACGGTGACGTTCAGCGCGCTGACCACGGTGAGTGCACAGCCCGTGCTGACGTACCTGTGGGAGTTCGGGGACGGAACAACCGGTTCGGGTGCCCATCCTAAGCATGTGTACGCGGCAGCGAGCACGTATACCGTCACCCTGGTGATGTTCAGCGGGGTCGGATCCGCCTTCCCCGGCCAGGGCGCTGCGCCCATCGTTACGCACACGGTCACCGTGAAGTAGGTGACATGGCGGGCGGGTGTCCGCGACCAGAGCTGACGCAGCTCTACCGCGGCCCCGCCCCGCCCTGTGCGGCGGCCGGTTCGCGCCGATCAGGTCAGGACTTGGTGGCGCTCCAGTTGCCGCCGCCGCCGCCGGGGACCTGGTATGTGCCGGACATCGAGGAGCCGGAGACCGTGCCCGTGTAGGTGACGGCGCCGACGGCGCCGAACGTGATGGCGGTGCCCGCCAGGTTCCCGGTGATGCTGAAGGTGCGGGGGGGCGACGAGAGCACGATCTGGCCGTTGACAGCCGACCCGGTCTGCTGCCAGGTGAGGGTGAATGTGCCGTTGTAGACGCCGCTGTACTTGCCCGACCAGCCACCCGAGACCTCGACGGTGGCAGCGGCAGCGGCCGTGGTCGGCGCCGGGGCGCTCGCCGTCGGCGTGGGTGTGCTGATGTTGTTGGCCGCCGCGGTGGGCGTCGGCGTGTCGGAGGTGGACGAGCCGCAGCCTGCCAACAAGGCCCCACTCAGCAGTGCGGTGATTCCCAGCGCGGTACGAATCATGTCAAGTACTCCTCAGTTATCGATGTGATTGGCATAAACACGACGTCATCTCCCCTTGTTGAAATCCCTTACTCAGTGATTGCGCCGCGCGATGGAGGCGACGGGGTTTGTCCCCGATCGCCTGCTGCCGCAGCTTCAACCAGGAAGCTGATCAGGGCCTCGGGGTGTGTGTACGTCACGCTTTGTCCCGAGCTGAGGTGCACTGCGGTCCCCCGTATCCCCTCGGGGCGCTCCTCGCCGTCCGGCGTCCAGACCCGCACCAGGAATGTCTCCATGGCGCGGCAGCCTACGGAGCAACGTTTGGGTAGGCTTAAAGCTGCCTTAAGGTGACTTGCCGCCTCCGCCCGTCCGCCCCGCAGGCGTCGCCAGCCAGGTCACGCGTGACCCTCGACCCGCGCCGCAGCCAACTGCAGCTCTGCCCGCGTTCCCATGAGGACGAGGAGGTCCTGAGCCTCCACCCGTACGTCAGCTTCGGGACCTGTGAACAGTTCCCCGGCCAAGCGCCGCAGCGCGAGCACGTGCGCGCCGGTGTCGCGCTCGACGGCGCTCAGCCCACCCACCACTCCGATCAGCGGGCTGTCCACGGGCACCAGGATTTCGTCGATGCCGAAGTCGACGGCACCGTGCCGGACGGAATCGAGGGCATCGACCACGGCGGGGCGCTGGGTCACGTCAGCCATGCGGAGAGCGGCCATTCGGTATGGCGAAACCACCCGGTCGGCACCTGCTTGCTGAAGGCGCTCGACAGACTGAGGCTCGCCGGCCCGCGCGACGATGAAAAGGCCGGGGTTGAGCGACCTCGCGGTGAGCGTGATGTACACATTCTTCTCATCGGAATCCACTGCGGTCACAAGAGCGCGGGCACGGCTGATGCCGGCACGTTCCAAGGCTTCCCGCGAGGTCGCATCCGCGGCCACGTGGAGCTTCGCCTCCGCCTCGACCCGTGCCAGCGGGGCGGGGTTGTTCTCCACCACGACGACAGCGACCCCGTCGCGCTCGAGCTCGAGGACGATCTGGCTGCCGACACGTCCGTACGCGCAGACGATCACGTGGTCCCTGAGCCGGTCTAGATCCCGTTCCACGGATCTCCTCCTTCGATAGGCTGCCAGGTGGCCGCCCCCGACCACCTCGCCGACGACCCCAAATGTGTACAGCACCGTGCCAACCCCGCCGGCGATCACCAGCGATGTGAAGACCTTGCCGCCGGCATCGAGCGGATGCACCTCGCCGTAGCCAACAGTGGTCACGGTGATCACCGTCATGTAGACGCTGTCCAGCCAACTCCAGCCCTCGATGAACCGGTACCCGACCGTTCCGACAGTCAGCACCGCCACCAGGAGGAGGGCGACGAGGCGAAAGCGCTGGAGGGGGTTGCGCTCGATCACATGCGCACCTGACCTTGCCGCAGCTCACACGTCAGCCAGCAGCTGGCGGTGGTAGGGCCGGAAACCCGCCCGTTCATAGAGGCGCAGCGCCGGCTGATTGGCTGCGACGACCCGATCCACGCCGGCCCGTTCGATCCTGACATCACTGCTCACGACAGAGACCATACGCCGCGTAGGGTCAGTCGCGGGGAATCGTAGATGTTGGCGGATGGCCCTTCAGACAGCCTCAAATGCGTGGCTGATGTAGACGAATGGCTGTGTCGAGCGGTCGGTTCGCCGCGGGCGGGTATCCTGTGTTGACATGCAGACGAGAGTCACAAGTCACACGCCTGGTCGCAAGCACATCGCGCTGATCGCGCACGACAACCGCAAGGCCGACCTGCTCGAATGGGCGCGGTTCAACCGCGACACTCTCTCTTACCACGACCTGTACGCGACTGGAACGACTGGCGAGCAGATCGCGCGTGAGCTTGGTCTGCACGTGGAGCGTTTCCTCAGCGGACCGTTGGGGGGCGATCAGCAGGTGGGCGCGGCAATCGCCGAGGGCCGGGTTGACCTGGTGATCTTCTTCTGGGACCCGCTCGAACCACACCCTCACGACGTCGACGTCAAGGCGCTGCTGCGCATCGCTGTCGTGTACAACGTGCCAATCGCGTGCAATCGGTCCACCGCGGACTTCGTGCTCTCGAGCCCTCTCATGACCGTGGCATCCCCTTACAGCCTGGGAGTGTCCTAGCCTCGCTGCGTCCCGCTGTGGCCAGGAAGCCGGTCAGCGCGAGGCGACCGCCGGCCACGCTCCCTTAGCATGGACGCATGTTGGGGGACACTCGCGTCAGTGAGCGCCTCGACCGGATCACCGACCGGCGCCGCATCGCCATCCTTCCCATTCGCGGCGTCATCGGCGGGGCGGTGCGCACCGACGATCTGCTGCGCAGCCTCGGCGCGGCGCGGCGCAACCCTCGCATCCGCGCGGTGCTGCTGGAGATCGATTCGCCCGGCGGCGGGGCCACCGCTTCCGAAGCGCTGTATCTCGCGGTGAAGCGCGTCGCCGCGGTGAAGCCGGTGGTCGCTTGGATCCGCGGCACCGGCGCCTCAGGGGCGTATTTCCTGGCCTGTGGCGCGACCCGGATTCTGTCGTTTCCCAGTGCGATCGTCGGTTCCATCGGCGTCATCAGCATCCGCCCTATCGCCGTCGAAGCACTGCAACGACTGGGGACTCGCATCGCCGTCACCAAGACGGGAGAGTACAAGGATCTTGGCGCGCCGTGGCGCGAATTCACCGACGCGGACGCCGCAAAGGAGGCTGAGCTTGTCGACGCGATCTTCCGGCGCTTCGTCAGCGCTGTCCGCGCGGCGCGCGGTCTCGATGAGTCCGCCGCGGCACGTGTCACAACAGGCGAGGTCTGGCTGGGAGCGCAGGCTGTGGACCTCAGGCTGGTCGACGGTCTCTCCGAGCACGAGGACGCCGCGCTCGAAGTCGCCCAGGACCTTGCCGGATTGCCGCACCGCCATGCGCTGCGGTTGGGCCCGCGCCGCACGCTGCTGCAGCGCTTGGGCGTGCCGGGCGCCGGCATGGGGCCGCCCAGCGAGCGCTGGCTCATCGAGCTCGACGGGTGGTCGCGCGTCCCCCGTATGCGCGCGTAGGAGACCGTCCCTCCCAGCCAGGGCGTGACGCGATCGCGACCATGGTGCGCCGCGCGGCTGGTACGGTCCGGCCCAGCCGAGCAGCCACAACCAAGCCCGCGGCATTGGACTTCGTCGCTGTTTGGCATGCAGGCAAACATGAACGAACTCACCCCTCCGCCCCCGCCGCCGCCACCGCCACCGCCCGCGGACGGAGCTTCATCGCCGCCGGCCAGCGAGGTGCTGCGGCCTTCGCGTCACTTTCGTGCCATTGCCGGCACTGCTGCCGCGGTTGTCGTGGCCGTGGCCGCCGCGGGCGGGATACTCGCGATCCGCGCCTTCAGCGGGAGTTCCGACTCGCTCGTCTCCATGGTCCCGAGCGACACCGCCCTCTATGTCAATGTCAACTTCGATCCGCCGGCCTCCCAGAAGCTCGCCGTCCAAGGCCTGCTCAACAAGTTCCCTGCACTCAGCGATCAATCTCGCAGCGCCACCGTCAACGGGTGGCTGGACAGTGCGTTCTCCAGCTCCGGTCTCAACCACAACGACATCAGCTCGTGGCTTGGCTCAGAGCTGTCCATCGCAATCCCGGCATCGGCGCTTTCGTCGTTGACGCCGAGTGCGGGAGTCTCGTCGTCCGGCTCGCCTGATGTCACCGTTCTCATCGCCAGCAAGGACGATGCCAAAGCCCAGGCAGCCCTCGACAAGTTCAGGACCGGCCCCGTGGGTCGCGGCGACCAATGGACAACGAGCGCCCACGACGGAGTTGCGGTGACGTCGGCTACCGGCCATGGCTCTGGCGGCGCCTACGCTATCGCCAACCACACTGTGATCTTCGCGAGCAACGGCGGGGCCGCCGACGCGGTCATCGACACAGCGCACGGCAAACGCGCCAACCTGCTGTCATCCGATACCTTCAAGACGGTCGAGTCCCAGCTGCCCACCGACCGGCTGGGCCT
>CATPCA010000132.1 GCA_955652545.1 Candidatus Dormiibacterota bacterium | reverse complement strand
CATCGGTGCTGGTTTCACCGGGCTGTGGACTGCCTACGCACTGCTGCGCCGCCAGCCCGGGCTGCGCATCCTGGTCATGGACCGTGAGATCGCCGGTTTCGGCGCCAGCGGCCGCAACGGTGGCTGGCTCAGCGACCTGTTCCCGGTCCCGTGGGAACGGGTGGCACGGGTCGGTGGCGGCACTGCCGCCGCGACAGCGATGCATCGAGCGATGGTCGGCGGCATCGACGACGTCGCCGCGGCACTGGATCGCGAGCACATCGACGCCGACCTGGTTCGCGGCGGCTCGATGGTGGTGGCGCGAACTCCGCTGCAAGCGCAGGTCCTACGGCGACGCGCCGAGCTGTCGCGCAGCCGCGAAGGCGAGGATCTCGGGTTGCGCTGGCTCGGCGCAGACGACGTGCTCGCCCGTGTGCGCGTATCGCATGCCATCGGTGCCACCTATACGCCGCACTCGGCGCGGATCCACCCCGGCAAGTTGGTGCGCGGGCTGGCCCGAACGGTGGAGGGCCTGGGTGCACGCATCGTCGAGCGCACCGCCGCGATCGAGGCGGCACCGCACCGCGTCACCACGTCGCGCGGCGTCGTCACCGCGGGCACGGTGGTACGCGCCACCGAGGGCTACACAGCGAGCCTGCGCGGCGAACGGCGGACGCTTCTCCCCCTCTATTCCCTGATGATCGCCACCGAGCCGCTGTCGCCCGCCGCGTGGTCCGAGATCGGCTGGTCCAACGCCGAGACCATCGCTGATGGCCGGCACCTGATCATCTACGCGCAGCGCACCGCTGACGGCCGGATCGCCTTCGGTGGACGTGGCGCGCCCTACCACTTCGGTTCGCGTATCACGCCCGCATTCGATCGCGATGCCGCTGTCTTCGCCGCCCTCGAGGAAGCTCTCCACGACCTCATCCCCGCGGCGCGCGGCGCCGCCGTGACCCATCGGTGGGGCGGACCCATCGGCGTTGCCCGCGACTGGTTTCCTTCGGTCGGCATCGATCGCACCCGCGGCGTCGCCTGGGCGGGCGGCTACGTCGGCGACGGGGTGACGGCGAGCAACGTCGCCGGGCGCACCCTGGCCGACCTGATCCTATCGCGCGACACCGAGCTGACCACGCTTCCCTGGGTTCAGCACCACTCGCGCCGATGGGAACCGGAACCGCTGCGCTGGATCGGCGTCAACGCCGGGGTGCTGGCGATGCGCAGCGCCGACACCGTTGAATGGCGCACCGGCCGGCCCTCACTGAGAGCGCGGACGGCGATGCGATTGCAGGGCCACTGACGCTCACACCATGCGGCGGTCGACGGCCCAGCGGGTCAGCTCGTGGCGGCTGGAGAGCTGCAGCTTGCGCAGCACCGAGGAGACGTGCGTCTCCACCGTCTTGACGGACAGATGGAGGCGCGACGCGATCTCCTTGTACGTGAACCCGCGCGCGATGTGGCGCAGAACCTCGCGCTCGCGGGTGGTGAGCTGGTCGAGCTCGGGGTCGCTGACGCCGTGAAGGTCGCCGCGAAACGCATCGAGCACGAACCCCGCCAGCCGCGGTGAGAAGACGGCGTCACCGCCGTGGACGGCCTGGATCGCGCCGGCAAGCTCAACGGGGCTCACGGACTTGGTCACGTAGCCGCGCGCCCCGCCACGGATCACCTGGATGACATCCGCCGGCGCGTCGGACACCGACAGCGCCAGGAACCGCACTTCCGGCCGTTTGCGGAGCGTCGCCTCGAGCACGGCCACACCTCCGCCCCCCGGCAGGTGCACGTCGAGCACCACCACGTCGGGAACGGTTCGTTCGATGCCGGCAACGGCGCCCTCGACGTCCTCGGCTTCCCCGACGATCTCGAACCGGTCGCCGAGCTCAGCGCGCAGTCCACTGCGAAACAATTGATGGTCGTCGACCAGGAAGACGCGAACGGCCGGCTGCGGTGCGTTCATGCGCCGTTGCGGTTGATGTGCATGTGAACCTCTGTGCCCTCGCCCGGCCGGGTCGTGATCGTGGCGGTCCCACCCAGGCGGCGCATGCGGCCGACGATCGACTCGCTGATGCCGCGACGGTCCGCCGGCACGGCGGCGCGGTCGAACCCGCGGCCCTGGTCACGAACGAACGCGGTGATCTCGTGCGGCTCCGCCTCGACGTAGATGGACACCCGCGCCGCGCCCGAGTGTCGCGCGGCATTGATGGCCGCTTCCTGGCAGGCCAGCGCGACCGCGTTGCCGGCGTCGTCGAGCGCCACCTCGCCGACGACCACGGTGTCGACGGGGACGTGGTGCATCTCCTCCACTCGCAACGCCATGGTGTCGATGGCGCCGCGGAGGTCGGTCGCCTCGGCGACGATCGGCCGCCCGTTGAGCCAGGCGCGAAGTTCACGCTCCTGGCGACGCGCCACGCTGGCCACCTCCGGCGGCACGTCACCTCGCTGGATCAACGCCAAGGTGTGCAATACGGAGTCGTGCAGGTGTGCGGCGATCTCAGCGCGTTCCTCGGAGCGGATGCGCTCGCGCCGCTCGGTGGCGGCTTCTCGGGCCAGGCCGAGGATCCAGGGGGCAAGGATGAGCCCGAGGCCGCCGGCGGTGACCACCACGGCCAGCAGAGCAGTGCCCACCCCACCGGCCGATTGATGCCCAACCAGGAAGGCCGCCATGCCGCCAAGGACGAAGACGCCACCGACTGCGAGCCGCAGCGCTGACGCCGGTCCGGTGAGGATGCTGCCCGGAGCGGTGACCAGCCGTCCGCCGGCAGCCGTCCACCGGGCGCGGTCACCAGCATCACTGCGCAGCCAGATCAGCGCCGAACCACAGCCGGCAAGCGCCAGGGGCCAGACCAGCGCGTCACCAAACCAGAGGCCGATGTCGCGCAGCACCAGCATGATGCCGAGAACGATGCAGCCCACAGCGATGGCCGAACGCAGGCGCGTCTGTGGCGGGCGAACAGTTGGCGCCATCGGCCCCGCGGCAGGCTCGAAGCTGACAGCCCAGGCGACCATGTAGAGCATGATGCCGACCCCATTGGCGATGGTGAGGACGGCGAAGGCCAGCCTGATCAGCACGGCGTCGACACCGACGAATTCGGCCAGGCCGCCGGCCACGCCGAGCACCACCCGGTCGGTCTGGCTGCGGGCAAACAGCGCTCGTCTCTCTCGCGTCATTGCCGCAAGGGTGGCACGAAGCAGGTTCGCCCGCCATCGGGCAGGCACCCCGGTTCCGTCCCGACCGTCTCAGGGTTCAACCAGGGTCATCCCTGATGGCACATTCGTCGCCGGCCATGCAGGCTGCTGCCATGACCGACAGTAACCCCAGCACCGCTCCCCCGCCGCCACCGCCGCCGCCCGCAGCCCACCGTCCTTTGGCGCGCTCCGCCGACCATCGCGTCATCGCCGGGGTGTGCGGCGGCATTGGCGAGTATTTCCACATCGACCCGGTCATTGTTCGGATCGCTTTCGTGCTGCTGACCGTCTTCGGCGGTTTCGGCGTGCTGCTGTACCTCGGCGCCTGGCTGCTGCTGCCCGAGGCCAGCGGCGCGGTGCAGGTCGGACCGGCACCCTTCACCCGGCTGCACTACCGCAACGGGCGCACTCTCGTGGCGGTGATCCTCATCGTCGTCGCCCTGTTCGCCTTTG
>CATPCA010000131.1 GCA_955652545.1 Candidatus Dormiibacterota bacterium | reverse complement strand
GCCTCGGCTCGACGGGTGGCGATGAGCCGGTCCGCGCCGTCCGTTGAGGTGGCCGCGTCGGAGAGACGAAGCGTCACCGTCGCCGTCTGGCCCGGGGCGACCGTGAGCACGTGGTGGAATGCCGCTTTGGTCCCCTCTTGCGCGGGGTTCACCGTCGCGGCACCGTGGACAACGTGGTCGTTGATGCCGTCCTTGGGGAAGGCGGACCCGGCGCAGTCCCACAGAAGTTGCGTGTTGCTGTCGTTGTCGCAGACCAGCACGGGCGCAGCGGTCGCGGAGGTGAGCCGGCGTGTGCCCAGCGCCGGGTCCTCGGCGACGATGGCGCCGTCCTCGACGTGGATCCGCGGACGTGCCGTTCCGATCTGCCACGACCAGGTATTGCGGAACCACAGGGTGGGGAGGACATGCAACGACGCTGGATCGGGGCCGGCGTTGCGGGCGCTGATGCGCACCACCATGTCCTCGGCGCTCGCCTTGGCGTACTCCGCGGTGATCTGCCAGAAGCGGTCGTCGTCGAACACGCCGGTGTCGAGCAGCTCGTACTCCGGCTGGTGACGGTCGCGGCGGGCGTTCTCGTCGACCAGCTGGCCATAGGGGAACGCGGCCTGGGGGTAGTGGTAGAGCCAGCGCATCCATGAGTGCGTCGGGGTCGAGTCGAGGAACCACCAGTAGTCCTTGACATCCTCGCCGTGATTGCCCTGCGCGTTGGTGAGTCCGAAGGCGCGCTCCTTCAGCGTCTCGTCCTCGCCGTTCCAGAACGCCAGCGCAAGACACAGGCGCTGGTCGATGTCGCAGATGCCGCCGAGCCCGTCCTCGTTCCATCGATACGCGCGCGAGCGCGAGTGCTCGTACGGGAAGAAACGCCAGGCGTCCCCGTCGGCACTGTAGTCCTCGCGGACGGTGCCCCAGGCGCGTTCGCTGAGATAGGGGCCCCAGCGCCGCCACCGCACCGCTCCGCTGTCCGCGTCCGCGAGCCGGCGACCTTCGGCGGTCGCGGCGGTGGCGGCGCTCACCGGCGGCAGTCTACCGATGGTCTGTGCGCAGCCATCGCCACGGCACCGCGGCCTCGCGGCGGAGGGCTCCGCGTGCTTCGAGGAGCACCAGGTGGGCGAGAGTCTCCCCCACCGCGGCGCGACGCATGTGGCCGCGCACCTCGTCCCACGCGCGCGACCACGGCAGCCGGCGAGCCGTCTCCCAGCAGGTCGCCCCGGGATGGTCGGCGATCGCCTGCTCCACGACGCCCAGCCGGTTGGCGTGGTGGTCGAGCAGCTCATCGACGCGCGCGGCCAGCGGCGCGAAACGCCACTCGTGCGCCGGCAGCACCTCGTCGACGTCCAGGTCGCGCACGGCGCGCAGCGAGTCGAGAAAGTCGGCCAGGGGGTTGCCCGGCTGCTGCGCGTGGACGGAGATGTTGGGACTGATCCGCGGCAGCACGTGGTCCCCGCTGAGCAACACTCGCCGGGCGCGGTCCAGGAAGCAGACATGGCCGGGCGAGTGTCCCGGGGTGTGGAGCGGCACCATGTCCCAGCCGGGCAGGCTGAGCGGCTTGCCATGCTCGAGAAGCACGTCGGGCTCCGCCTGGCTGACGAACTCGCGCACGCCCATCGACGCTTCGCTGAGCTCGGCGACGACGTCGGCGGGGACGCCGCAGCTGGCAAGCAGGCCGCGCATCTGGGCGACGACCGCGTCGACGCCGGCGCCGTACCGGCCCGGAAGCAGCGCAGCGTCCGCGGCGTGCAGTGCCACCCACGCGCCGCTGGCCTCGCGCAGCCGGCCGGCGAGACCGTAGTGGTCGGGGTGGATGTGGGTGATCAGCGCGGCCCGCACGTCGCCGACGGCGTACCCGGCCACCGCCAGGCCATCGACGAGCGCCGTCCACGCCACCTCGGTGTTCCAGCCGGTGTCGACGACGGCGACGCCGTCATCGAGCTCGAGCAGGTGGACGATGACGTAGCGCAGGGGGTTGTCAGGGATGGGCACCGGCACCGACCAGAGCTGGGGACGCACCCGTTCAACCGCGGGCAGAACGCCGTCGCGCCATGCCTGGCGTTGCGCCGTGCCCGTGATCTGGACTGCGGTCACGAGGCGGGATCGTATGTCACTCGGTATCGAACAGCACCGACGGGGACGCCCCCGCTGGGTAAGGTGGTCAGCGTGGACAATCTCTCCCCGCTGGCGGTGGCGGTCGACGAGGCCGGCGAAGCGGCACGCGCGGCGGTCGCCTTCGTCACGCCGCGCCTGCGCGGCGTCCTGCACGAGTTCGCCTTTCCGGTCTCGCTGATCGCCGGAGCGTGGGCAATCGTGCACGCACCCGCCGCGGGCGGCGCGCGGACCTCGACGGCAATCTACGCCGCCACCCTGAGTGCCTGCCTCGGTGTCAGCGCGCTGTATCACCGTGGCCACTGGTCGGTATCGGTGCGGCGCTGGCTCCGCCGCCTCGACCACGCCACCATCTTCATGCTCGTCGCCGGTACCTTCACCCCGATCGCCGTCATCGCGCTCACCGGCTGGTTGAGCGTTGCCACCCTCGCCGTGGTGTGGGGCGGCGCCATCCTCGGCAGTCTGCTCAACCTCTTCTGGATCGACGCGCCCGTCGTGATCGAGGTCGGGCCCTACATCGCCATCGGCGGCTTCGGCATCGTCATCATGCCCCGGCTGCTGAGCAACGTCGGGCCCGTCGGGGTCGGCCTGCTCGCCCTGGGCGGAGCCGTCTACATCGCCGGGGCGATCATCTACGCGAAGCAACGGCCCGATCCGTGGCCACGCACGTTCGGCTTCCATGAGATCTTCCATTCGCTGGTCATCGCTGCCGCAGTGCTGCAGTGGGTGGTGATCACGCAGTGGGTCACGCCGGCGGCCTGAGACCGGCGCGCTGCCGTCACCCCCGGGCGTCGGCCCTGGCGTGCATCGCGGCCGGCCGCGGCGGGTAGAAGACGAGTCCTCGCGGGCTCGAGACGAACCCCGCGGAGCGCAGCCTGGTGGCGAGGGCGTGGCCCGATGCCGCTTCGCCGTCGATGCTCTGCAGGTCCAGCCTGCCCATTCGCGCCGCCACCCCGGTGAGCAGCTCGATGTCGGTGTCGTCGGGCTCACCGCTGGAGAGCATCGAGCGACCGCCGCGCTCGACGAAGAAGCGCAGCTCGCCGCCGCGGAGGATGGTGTACGCGCCGGCGGCGCGCGCAGCCCTGCCGGCCAGCGCCGGCCAGGGCAGCACCGCGCCGAACGGGTTGGCGGGATCCACGGCGGCGAGCAGGGTGCTGGCCGGCGTCGCGGTCCGCTGGCTGCGGAGGGCGTCGACCGCGCCGGGGAGAGCGAACTGCGCAGCTCCGCATCCCTCCACGAAGTAGCCGCGCCGGATGCGCCCGGCCTCCTCCATGGCGCGCAGCACCGGGTACAGCGCCGCGAACCCACCGCTGACGCCCTCGCCCGACACCGCTTCGCGAGTGAGCACGCCGTGGCGCTGGAGCAGGCTGGTGGCCAGGGCGATGCCCTGCTCCGTGGCATTGACGGTCGCCCCGGCCCCGGTCAGCGACCAGCGGCCCTGGGCGCGGGGCGGCACCAGGCGCATCAGCGGCCGTCGGGGATGACGGCGCACCGGGCCGAGGAAGCGCAGCGGTTGCAGCGTGTCGTTGGACACCTCTCCGGACCAGACCAGGTCGTACAGGGCGTCGACGACCTCATCGAGCGGCACACCGGGACAGGCGTCGAGGAGGTCGCGCACGAACGCCGCGCCGCCGCCGCCGAGCCGGTGGCGGATGGCATCGAGGACGTCAGAGCGCGGCGGGTCGGCGGGCGGGGCCAGCAGCGCGGGGGCGTCGCCGCGCAGGAAGCGCGCGATGCGGCCGTCATCGCGGCCGATTGCGCCCCTCCCCTGCCACACCACCTCGCCGGCGGCGATCAACTCGTCGAGGAGCCGGCCGTCGTAGCCCATGCGGGCCGGCAGCACGTCGCGCTCCAGCACGGAGAGCGCGACCGGCAGCCCCTGCAGCTGGGTGATCACCTCGAGGAGACGTTCGGGGCCGCGAGCGTACGACCCGATGCCCTGCCACGCCATCAGGAATCGCGCAAACGTGTCGCCGGGGACTGCCTCAACCTCACGCCGAAGAGCCGCCAGCGAACGGCGTCTGAGTCGTTGCAGCACCTCCGGATGGCAGTATTCGCGTTCGCCGCCGCCGGGACGGAAATGCCCGGCGATCAGGTCGCCGGCAGCAACCAGGGTGCCCAGCGCCGCGACCACGTTCCGCAACGGGATCGCCCAGCGCGCCGCCACGTCGCCGGCGACGAACGGGACATGGGTGCGCGCATACCTGCGGATCAGCGCGGCGAGCGCGTCGGGTGTCGCCGCGACGTGCGCCGCAGCAAGGCCTGGTGGGAGCGCGACGCCGAGCGCATCACGGTACCGACCGGCGTCGTCGGCGGCGATGACGCGCACCTCCCCGGCGAGTCGTACGCGGAGTGCGCGACGAGCGGCGACCAGGTCATCGGCCCATTCCGGGGTGACACCGCGAGCTGCGGCCTCGTCGGCGGAGAGGTCGCCGACGGTACGCAGGACGTCGAGCGCGCCGTCGGCGTCGCGAGGACGCGACGAGTCGTCGAGGTGCTGCAGCTGCAGTTCGGTGGCGTCGATCGCGTTGGGGTCGAGCAGTTCGCGCAGGTCATCGCTGCCGAGCAACTCGGCGAGAAGGTCACGATCCAGGCTGAGCGCGGCGGCGCGGCGCTCCGCAACCGGTCCGTCCCCGTCATACATGTACTGAGCGACGTACTCGAAGAGAAGGGAGCTCGCCACCGGTGACGGCTGCGCGGTCTCCGCCTCGACGACGCGGATCTGACGCGCACGCACGGCGCGCATGATCCCCGCCAGCGCTTCGAGGTCGAAGACATCGCGGAGGCATTCGCGATAGGTCTCGACGAGGATGGGGAACGACGGGTGACGCGTGACCACCTGGAGCAGGCCCGCGCTCCGCTGGCGCTGCTGCCACAAAGGCGTGCGCTGGCCGGGTCGGCGGCGCGGCAGCAGCAGCGCGCGCGCAGCGTTCTCACGGAAGCGTGACGCGAAGAGCGAGCTGCCGTCGAGCTGCTCGGTGACGGCGGCGACGATGTCGTCGGGGTCGAGGAAGAGCGTTGCAGCGTCGGGCATGCGGTCGATGTCGGCGATGCGCAGCGCGAAGCCGTCGTCGCTGTGAATCGCCTGCACGTCGGAGCCGACCTCGTCGCGCAGCCGTTGCGCGGCCACCAGCGACCACGGTGCGTGCACACGAGCGCCGAAAGGAGTCAGGACACACAATCGCCAGTCGCCGAGCTGGTCGCGGAATCGCTCGACGACGATGGTGCGGTCGTCGGGCATCACCCCGGTGGCCGCGACCTGGTCGGCGAGGTGGTCGACGAGGTTGCGCGCGGCCCGCTCGTCGAGGCCGGCCCGGCCGCGCAGACGGTCGAGCGCCTCGCCGTCCGGGAGGGCGCCGAGCTCGCGCACCATGGCGCCGACCGCAGCGCCCACCTCATACGGACGTCCGATCGAGTCGCCGTGCCAGAACGCGATCCTGCCGGGCTCGCCCGGGGCGGGAAGCACCAGCACCTGCTGTGGAGTGATGTCCACGCATCGCCAGGTGGTCGCACCGAGGATGAATGTCTCGCCGGGGCGGAGCTCGTACACCATCTCCTCGTCGAGCTCGCCGACGCGGCGACCGTCCTCGAAGATGTTGACGCTGTACAGGCCGCGGTCGGGGATGGTCCCGCCGCTGATCACCGCCAGGCTCTGCGCGCCGGCGCGGCCGCGAACGGTGCCGGCGACGCGGTCCCAGACGATGCGCGCCCGCAGCTCGCCGAACTCCTCCGACGGGTAGCGCCCGTCGAGCATGTCGAGGGTTGCCTCGAAGGCGCGCTCACCGAGGTCGACGAACGGGTAGGCACGCATGACTGTGCGGCGCAACTCGGCGACGTCCCAGGTGTCGAGCGCCGCCATCGCCACGAGCTGCTGGGCGAGGACGTCCAGCGGGTTGCGCGGCACCCTCGTCTCCTCGATGGCGCCGTCGACCATGCGCTCGGCGATCGCCGCTGCTTCGACAAGGTCGCCACGGTGGGTGGGGAAGATGGTTCCCTTCGAGACCTGGCCGACGCTGTGGCCGGCGCGGCCGATGCGCTGCAGGCCGGCGGCGACCGTCAGCGGCGAGCCGACCTGCACCACCAGGTCGACCGCTCCCATGTCGATGCCGAGCTCGAGCGAGGACGTGGCGATGATCGCGGGCAGTCTGCCCTCCTTGAGCATCTCCTCAACGACGGTGCGCTGCTCACGCGCGATCGACCCGTGGTGGGGCCTGACCAGGTCCTCGCCGGCGAGGTCGTTGACCTGACCGCTGAGGCGCTCCGCCAGACGGCGCGAGTTGACGAAGACGATGGTGGAGCGATGCGACCTGATCAGCTCGAGCAGCCGCGGCGCGATCGCCGGCCAGATGCTCCGCCGGGGGGCTCTGGTCGCCGTCGTGTCGAGGTCACGCTCGGCGCCGCGGTCGAGGTCTGTCATGTCGTCCACCGGCACCTCGATACGCAGCTCCATCTGCTTGCGCATCCCGGCGTCGACGATCACCACCTCACGGTCGCGCCCGCCGAGGAAGCGGGCCACCTCGCTGAGCGGGCGCTGCGTGGCCGACAGCCCGATCCGCTGCGGCTCCGTTGCACACAGGACGGTCAGCCGCTCCAGGCTGAGCGCCAGGTGCGCACCGCGCTTGGTCCCGGCCAGCGCGTGGATCTCGTCGACGATGACGGTGCGAACGCTGCGCAGCGTCTCCCGCGCGGCGCTGGTGAGCATGAGGAACAGCGACTCCGGGGTCGTGATCAGGATGTCGGCGGGGTGGCGCACCAGGTCGCGCCTCTCGGCGGCGGACGTGTCGCCGCTGCGCACTGCGGTGCGCGCTTCATGGAATGGTTCGCCGCGGCGCTCCGCCTCCAGCCCGATGCCGCGCAGCGGAGCACGCAGGTTGCGCTCGACATCCACCGTGAGGGCCTTCAGCGGCGACACATACAGGATGCGGCAGCGCTCGGCCTCTGCCGGGGTCGGGGCGCGGCCGAGACTGTCGACGAACCACATGAACGCGGCGAGTGTCTTGCCGCTACCAGTCGGCGCGCAAAGCAGTGCGTTGCGACCGGCGGCGATCTCCGGCCAGCCGCGCTGCTGCACCTCCGTCGGCTCGCCGAGGGCGTCGCCGAACCAGCGCTGCGCCGCCGCCGAGAAGAGGCCCAGGGAATCCACGCTCAGATGATCCCCTACCCGGCGGTGCGGTCGGCGTGCGCTCGGCGCGCCGAGGGCGGGCCGCTCATCGCGGCTCGAGTGGCAGAGGCAACTGCCCTGACCTGCGTTGCCGTTTGTTGGTGATCCAGCTGCGGTCGCTCGTCCGCGACGCCGGAGGAGGCGGAGGAGGCAACCACGCCGGCAGGCGACTGAGGACGGCGGAGAGCCTGCCCTGGTAATGACCCGGTTCGGGTCGGTCGACTGAAACGCTGGCCTCGCGGATCATGAATCGATGATCCGGTGGGCCGGCGACAACAGTGTGTCGCCGCCGGCCCGGGTGTGAGGAGGGTTTCGCGTCAGCTCTGAGGCTGGAGGATCGCTTCGATCTCGAGCGTCAGGTCGATGTGGTCTCCGAGCGCCGCGATGCCGTCCACCACGGATCCGAAGCTGACACCGAAGTCGTTGCGGTTGATCCGACCGCGCGCGGTGAACCCGGCGCGAGTTCCGCCCTGGGGGTCGGGGCCGAAGCCGTTGATCTCCAGGCTCAGCGGGACCTGCTTGGTGACACCGCGCAGGGTCAGCTCGCCATCGACGACGTGCTGCCCGTCCTCGACGCGCACGCCGGTGGACCGGAAGGTCGCGGTCGGGTGGTTGGCGGTGTCGAAGAAGTCGCTCGAGCGGACGTGGCCGTCGCGCATCTCGTTGTTGGTGTCAACGGAGGTGACCTGGATGACGGCGTTGACCTGCGAGTCGCGCGGGTCCTCACCGGTGACGATCTCACCCTCGAACTCGCGGAACTGTCCGCGAACCTTGCTGACCATCAGGTGGCGTGCCGTGAACGACACGTCGGAGTGCACCTGGTCGATGGCCCAGCGGCCGGCGATGTACCCGGGGATCTCAGTGGCGGCGGGGGCGGTGGTGGTGGTCATCCTTGTCTCCTTCAGAGCTTGAACGCTCAACTGTTGCTGGGGACACTATCACCAACTATTTGAATTGTCAAACTTTTCGCGTTACACTATGTCCATGGCAACCGCGACCTCCCCGACATCGCTCACCGACGAGCAGCTGCGCACCTGGCGGGCGTTCGCACACTCCTCCCGGCTGCTGTTCGCCCAGCTCGAGCGCGACCTGTCGCGCGACGCCGGCATGGCTCCGGGGGCTTACGAGCTGCTCGTTCTCCTCGCCGCGGCACCCCACGGCGCCCTGCGCATGAATGAGCTGGCGGAGGCCACCCTCTCCTCCCCGAGCCGGATCACCCACGCCGTCGAGCGGCTGGTCGACCTTGGCTGGGTGGAGCGCACCACCTGCCCGAGCGATCGCCGTGGCTGGCTCGCGGTGCTCACCGACGCCGGTCGTGCCGCCCTGGAAGCCACCGCGCCCCGACATGTCGAGCACCTGCGCACCCACCTGTTCGACGGGCTCTCCAAGGAGGACGCCGCCGAGCTGAGGCGGATCTGCGAAAGCATCCTGGCCAGGCTTCCCGGAGGTGGCGCGGCAGGAGGCTGCCCGGGCGCGTAGGCGGCACTGGGCGTATCGTCCGGTCGATGCCCGACAGCGCCGCACCCGCGACGGTCGACAGCCGCCCGCTGCTGGAGTCCCGGTGGCCGGCGACGCTGGCGGTCATCGCGGCCATCGCGCTCTACGCCAGCCTGCCGGCCTCGCTGCTGCTCGGGCCGCGCTGGGTCCTGCCCGTGCTCGAGGGTGCGATCCTCGTGCCGCTCATCGTGGCCCGACCGCACCGGCGTGCCGGGGAAGCCGGCCCCAGCCGGGTGGCTGCGATCGTGCTCATCGCCCTCGCCAACGGCGGCAACGTCGGCTCGCTCGTGCTCCTTGTGCACGACCTCCTCATCCACCGGGGCGAGATCACCGGGCGCACCCTGC
>CATPCA010000130.1 GCA_955652545.1 Candidatus Dormiibacterota bacterium | reverse complement strand
TACGCAACCTGACGAGGCGACGCGCGCGCCACTCACCGCGGTGGCGTCAGCTCCCGGCGGGCTCGAACGGCTGGCGGCAGAGCTGCATGACCGTGACCCGGATGGTTCCGCGTCTGTCGATCTCGCCAATCCACGGCGTGTTATCCGCGCCCTCGAGCAGCTCCGCGGCGGCGCTGCCTCCCTGGCCGAGGCGCGCCGCACCGCGGGTGGACTGGCGGTGGACGTGGTGATCCTGGACGCGGAGCGCGCCATCCACGCCGACGCGCTCGACGCGCGGATGGATGCGATGTTCGCGACGGGCGCGCTGGTCGCGGAGGTCGAGGAGGAGCTGCGCCGCGGCACGACCCCGGCGGCGCTGCAACGCGCGGGGATCGGCTACGCCGAAGCCCTGGCGCTGCTCGACGGCGCGATCAGCGTCGCGGATGCGCGCGCGGCAACGCTGCAGCGCACCCGCCGGTACGTCAAGGCACAGCGGACCTGGTTTCGGCATGAGCCCAGCGTGCTGCGCCTCGGGCGTCGTGGCGATACCTCGACAGCAGCCCTCGCCGACACTGTTCTGACCGCGGTCAGGCTTTCTCCCGCAACGCCTGGGCCAGGAAGTTGACGATGAAGGCGTAGAACTCGCGACGCTGTTCCCCGTCCGCCTGCTTGCTCAGCGTCTGGCCGCGTCGACGTGCCTCGATCCACGGCGGTGTGCCGGTGGCCACGACACTGTCATCGAGGCGCACGAGCACGATCGAGTCGTCGGCCTCCTCGACGCTCAGTGAGATGCGCACTCGAACCCCCGATGGCGATGCGAGCTTCCAGCTCATTCCCCACTGGCGCGTCCCCGACTCGTCGCGCGAGACCGCGACCTCGTTGTCGCGCAGCAGGTGGTCACGCTCGGTGCTGAGGCTTTCGAGGAGCTTGGTGAGTGTCGGGTCGAGATCTCGGTACAGCCAGCGCACCAGGGACGCGCCACGGTGGCCGACGTCGGGGAGGGCGCGCGGGTTGTTCGCCTTGCTCCCCAGGGCTCCGATGGTGCCGGCGTGGCGGCGGCAGTAGCGCGATCCGCCCACGCTCTCGCCGTGCTCGGCGCACCAATGGGTGCGACAGGCGCGGCCGCGGCTGTCGACGTACGCGCAGGCCTCGAGCGGCTGGGCGCGGCAATCGGGTTCGCCACAGCGGGTCATCAGGGGGGTCGACGGCGCGTCGGCGGGCGGGTCGACGCTGGGCGACTTGCCGCGTGCAGGCATGGTTCTGGCGATCCCCTGTGTACCCCGTGCTGTCGCCGTGGGGCGACTGTCCCCGATGCTAGGGCGCGGTCAACGCGGCGGCATGATGGGCCGGGCACGGCTCGTTGACGGCTGTGCCAAGAGACGCTGGTGATCGCCGCGATGGCACCGCCGCGGCCGATGGGAACATCCGTTTGCGCTATCGACGAATCCGTGGTACATTGCGACCGCCAAAGATGGCCTGGAGGTTGACATGACAGAGCAGGTCGAGGGGCGCCAGCGCCAGATCCTCGAGTTCCTTCGAACCCACGCCAGCCAGCACTCCTATCCGCCGACAGTCAGAGAGATCGGCCAGGCCGTGGGCCTGAGCTCGTCGTCAACAGTGCAGAACCACCTCAACGCGCTCGAGACCAAGGGACTCATCCGCCGCGATCCGACCAAGTCGCGGACCGTCGAGGTGGTCGGCGCCGAGCAGTCTGCACCGCGGTTCGCCAGCAACGTGCTGCGTCTGCCTCTGGTGGGGCGGGTCGCTGCCGGCACACCCGTGCTGGCCGAGGAGAACGTCGAGGACCACATCAACGTCGGCCCGGAGATCGCGGGCGGCGACGACGCCTACGCCCTGACCGTCCACGGCGACAGCATGATCGGGGCGGGCATCAACGATGGTGACATCGTGCTCGTGCGGCCGCGTCGCGACGCCCCCGCGAATGGAACGATCGTGGTCGCGCGGATCGAGAACGAGACGACTGGCGAGGGTGAGGTCACCGTCAAGCGCTTCTTCCGCGAGGCGGGGCGGGTGCGCCTCCAGCCCGAGAACCCCGCCCTCGAGCCGATCTACCCTCGTGACCTCGCCATCGAAGGAGTTGTCACCGCCGTGATCCGGGTGATCGGCTAACCGGTCGACTCCACCGCCGTACCGGCGTCCTCCTCCTCCCGCGGTGGAGGAGCTTCGGGCAGCGCACCCAGGAAGGCGTCGACCGCGGCAGCCAGCTCGGACGACGCCTCGCCGTGCGCGGTCACGCGCGTGCCGCCGTCGTCGTCGACCACTGCGCTGACTGCCAGGGTGGGGCGGTGGTCGAAGAGCAGCGGCAGGGCGGGGAGCACGGCCAGTGGCAGCAGGACGATCAGGACCGGTGTCAGGGCGGTGGCGATGAGCACCGCCAGGACGATGACGATCGCCGCCCCGACGGCGATGTCCGAGCCGTAGCGGTAGCGCCTCGTGGGGCGCAGAACCAGGTAGTGCGTGCCCCGTTCAGCCACGGCGATGCCGGGCAGCGGGCGGGCCGCCACCTCGTCGAGCACGTCCCCTGGCGCTCGGCTGGTCCGGAGTGAGAACTGATAGGTGTTGCTGGGCATTGGTGGACGCGATTCCCGCCTCTGCGTGCACATTTGAATCGACCGCACCGCTTGTATACCGCTTCGGTGGGGGGTTGCGCAGCCCCTTCGGCGCCGCCGGGCGCCGTGGGTCTGGCTTCTGGGGGGCGGCTGCGGTACGGTGTGACGGTGCTGCCCTCCATGTGGACGGTGCCGTTCGACCCTCTCCTGCTCGCCGGCGTCGCAGCGACAGCCGCGGTGGTCCTCGCCTCCGATCGCCGTACGCGCGAGGGTGGTGGGTGGTGGCGGCGTTCGGTCGGCTGGATCGCTCTGCTCCTGCTGGCCATTGCGTGGGTGTCGCCGCTCCAGACGCTGGCGGCGCACTACCTGCTGACGGCGCACCTTCTGCAGATCACTCTGGTGATGGGTGTGGTCCCACCATTCATCCTGCTGGCCCTGCCCGACCGATCGCGGGTGGCGATGCCTCGCGTTGTGCTTCGCATCGCGCGGGTGCTCGTGCACCCGGTCAGCGGCATCACCGCCATCAACGTGGCGTTCTTCGCCTGGCATGTCGGCCCGGTGTACGACGCCTCGCTGCGGGTGCCGGAGCTGTACGCCGTCCAGCAGGTCACCCTCCTGGTGGCGTCGTTGCTCTTCTGGTGGCCGATCGTTGTGCCGCTGGGCGACCGGCGCGTTCTCAGTCGGTGGGCGACGCTCGGCTACATCCTCGTGGCCACCATCCCGCAGACCTTCGGCGGCATCACCGTCGCGCTCGCCAAGCATCCCCTGTACCCGACATACGGTGCCGCGCCACGCGTGCTGGGTCTCGGTGTGATGGCTGACCAGCAGATTTCGGGCGCGTGCATCGCGTTGGTGAGCAAGCTGGCCCTGTTCACCGCGTTCGCGATCATCTTCACGCGGATGCTCAACGAGAGCGCCAGTGACGGCGACGACGACGGCGGTGGTGGTGGCTGGCGACGCCCGGGTGCGGATACTCCGAGTCCAAGGCCGTCAGGGTCGGTGCCGTGGCTCGCCGAGCTCAACGCGGGGCGGACGGTGCCCGAACCGGCGGTGATGCGCAGACGGGTCAGGGTGCCGGCAGGAGCAGGACCTCGCCGGGAGTGATCGAG
>CATPCA010000129.1 GCA_955652545.1 Candidatus Dormiibacterota bacterium | reverse complement strand
CGGCGTCGACCTCGTCGATGACCATCGCGTCGACAATGCCGCTGTAGAGCTCGGCGACTCCCGCGGGCGATGCCTGGTGGCCGAGCGAGCGCAGCATGTCAGCGGCTGGACCGCGCAACGCCGCGCCACCAACGATGGGGCTGATGGCGACGCAGGGCACGGTCCGGGACACGAGTGCGTCTCTGATGCCGGGGACCGCAAGGATCGGCCCGATCGAGATGAGCGGATTGGACGGCGCGATGATGACCGCCTGCGCGGCGCGAATTGCGTCGATGACGCCCGGCGCCGGCGCTGCCGTCTGCGCACCGTCGAACCGGATGCCGACGACCTCGTCGGCGTGCCTGCGCCGCACATAGTACGTCTGGAAGTCGAGCTCGACGGCGGCGGTGGCGACCATCGTCCGCAACCGGTCGTCCGTGCTCGGCAGCAGGCGATCGGCGAAACCGAGCGCCGTGCAGAGCCGGGCTGTCACAGCGCTGAGCGGCACGCCCGCGTTCAGCCATTCGGTGCGAGCCAGGTGCAGGCCGAGGTCGAGATCACCGAGCCAGAACCACGCGTCCGCTCCCAGCGACCGGGCCCGTTCCAGCGCACGGGCGCTGTCACCGCGCACGCCCCAGCCCCTGTCCTCGTCGATCTCGCCCGTGAGCGTGTACAGGACTGTGTCCAGGTCCGGTGAGACATGCAGGCCGGCGATGTCCGTGTCGTCACCCACGTTGCCGACGATGGTCAGGTCCCTGACCGGAAGGCATGCGGTCACCCCCTGGAGAAAGCGGGCGGCGCCGACACCACCGGCGAGAACAACGATCGGCTGCGGGTTCACCAGCGCTGCTTTGCGGCTCAGCTGCGGCGCAGCGCGAGCACCGGGATGGTGCGGATGCCAGCCGTCTTCTCCTCGTATTCTCCGAAGGCCGGGAAGCGACGTGCCTGCTCGGCGAACACGCGATCGCGATCGGCGCCGCTGAGCTCGGTGACCGTCACGGGGTACGTTTGCGTGCCGACCTCGACCTCGGCCTTGCCGGCGTCGACGAGGTTGTAATACCAGCCGGGGTTTGTCGGCGAGCCGCTCTTGGTTGCGAAGACGTAGATGACCCTGTCGTCGTCATCGGATGGCAGGTACATCGTCGGCGACACGTAGTCCTGGCCACTCTTGCGACCCCGATGGTGGACAAGCGTCAGCGGCGCGCCTTCGAATGGCGGGCCGACACGTCCCTGGTTGGCACGGAACTCGTCGATGATCCTGCTGTTCCAGTCGGCCACATCAGTCACCTCGTCTTCGCCGGTAGACGGACCTTCACCGTGAGCTCGACCACGTCCCTGACGCGCAGGGTGCCGAGAAACGTCGAGAACGGCTTGATGCCGAAGTCTGTCTGGCTGATCATCGTCCTCGCAGTGACGCGCACGCCGGCGGTGCTGCTCCTGGCAATCGTCACAGCCAGGACGCACGGGCGCGTCTTCCCGACGATGGTGAGGTTACCGCTGACCGTGCCTCTGCGCCCGTCACCCTCGACCGCCGCCGAGGTGAAGGAGATGCGAGGATGCCGGCCGCTGTGCAGCACGGACTCGCGGATGTTGCCGGCGATCTCGACCTTCTGGCCGTCCGTCAGCGGGGTGAGGCCGCGCTCACCCTTGCTGACCTCGAGCGACGCCGCATCGACTGTCGCAGAAACCTTCGACCGTGCGGGTGTCCGCGCGTTGACGACGACAGTCGCACGCCAGCGCGTGGCCACGATGGTGAGGTCGTGACCGACCATCGCCGTCGCTCCCTCACGCCTGGTCCTGACGGTGATGCTCCCGTCGTCCGGACCGAGAACGTACCGACCCGTGCGCGCCAGAGCCGGTGCGTCAGCCGTTCGCGACAACGTGCTCCCGCAGCCGTTGCATGCCGCGCAGCCAGCGATCGTAGTCGGACCCTTTGCGGCCGAAGTACTCGCGCACCTCGGGGTGGGGAAGGATCAGGAACGTCTCGTCGGCAATCCCCTGGAGGACGCACGCGGCCACCGCGTCGGCTTCGAGCGCTCCCGCGAAGAGGAAGTCTTTCTCGCCGGCCAGGGCGAGCATGGGTGTGCGTACGCCCTGCGGGCAGAGGGCGGACACGCAGATCCCCTGCGCGCCGTGAGCGATGGCGAGCCACTCGAGGAAGGACAGACCCGCCGCCTTTGTGACCGCGTACGGAGCTGCGGCAACGTGGTTGAGCAGCCCGGCGGCCGACACCGTGCCGAGGAAGTACCCCTCGCCACGATCGAGCATCGCCGGGAGCAGGGCTCGCGCCGCGTAGACGTGAGCCATGACGTGCACCTCCCAGCTCCGCTGCCACGCGTCATCGGGAGCTTCGGGACCGCCGCCGATGGCGATGCCCGCATTCGAGCAGTAGATGTCGACGCGGCCGTGCCGTCCGACCGCGAGCGCAACCAGGTCACGGACCGCGGACTCGTCGGTGACGTCGGTCGTGACCGCGACGCCGCCGACCTCGCGGGCCACCGTTTCTGCGCCCGCGCTGTTGATGTCGGCGACGACCACGCCGGCGGCGCCGGCCGACGCGAAGGCGCGACACAGCGCCGCGCCGATGCCGCTGCCGCCACCGGTGACGACCACCACGCGGCCGGAGACTTCCACCGGGCTACTCTACTCAGGCGGCGCGCCGTTGCCGCGGCGCGGTCCGTTAGTGTGCCTGCGCGACATCCACGGAGGAGAAGGCGTGCGCCACTCGGAGAGCCTGTTCGTGGACGGCTCGTGGGTCGCTTCGAGCGGGGAAGGTTGGATCGCCGTCGAGAACCCGGCAACCGAGGCGGTGATCGCCCAGGTGCCGAGCGGCTCGGCGGAGGACGTGGATCGCGCTGTCGCCGCCGCGCGCCGCGCCTTCTTGGGCTGGTCGGCCACGCCGGTCGCCGAGCGCGTCCGCCACATCGCCGCGCTGCGCGATGGGCTGCACGCCAGGCAGCAAGAGATCGCCGATTCCATCACCGCGGAGATGGGAGCGCCGACCAAGCTCGCCATGACCGTGCAGAGCGGCCTGCCGCTGCAGGTGCTGGGCGCGTACGTCGACCTCGCCGCCACCGTGGAGCAGACCGAGACGGTGGGCAATTCTCTGGTCCTCCACGAGCCGGTCGGGGTCGTCGCCGCGATCACGCCGTGGAATTACCCGCTGCACCAGAGCATCGCCAAGCTCGCACCGGCGCTGCTGGCCGGCTGCACGGTGGTGCACAAGCCGAGCGAGGTGGCTCCGCTGACGGCGTACATCGTGGCGGAGGTCCTGGAGAGCCTGGACCTGCCCGCCGGGGTCTACAACCTCGTCTCCGGCGCCGGTGCGGTGGTCGGCGAGGCGCTGGCGAGTCATCCCGATGTCGACATGGTGTCGTTCACCGGCTCGACGCGCGCCGGGCGCCGGGTCGGTGCACTGGCGGCGGAGACGGTCAAGCGCGTCGCCCTCGAGCTCGGGGGCAAGTCCGCGAACCTGATCCTCGAGGACGCGGACGTCGCCGCCGCGGTGAAGGTGGGCGTGGCCAACTGCTTCCTCAACTCGGGGCAGACGTGCACCGCGTGGACACGGATGCTGGTGCCGGTGTCGCGGTACGACGAGGTCGTGGACCTCGCGGCAGCAGCGGCAGCGACGTTCACCGTCGGCGATCCGAGCGGCCCGAAGACGCGGCTCGGGCCCCTCGCCAGCGCCGCGCAGCGCGACCGTGTGCACGCATACATGGAGCGGGGCGTGAGCGATGGCGCCCACCTCGTCGTCGGCGGACGCAATGCCGGAGGCCTCCCCGAGCGCGGCTATTACGTCGCTCCAACGGTGTTCGCCGACGTCGATCCCAACGCAGCCATCGCCCAGGAGGAGGTCTTCGGACCGGTCCTCGCCATCATTCCGTGCGAGGACGAGGACGATGCGGTGCGCATCGCCAACCACACGCCCTACGGGCTCGCCGGCGCGGTCTGGTCGACCGACGTCGACCACGCCATGGACGTCGCCCGGCGCCTGCGGACTGGGCAGGTTGACATCAACGGCGCACGGTTCAACCCGAGCGCACCCTTTGGGGGTTACAAGCAGTCGGGCAACGGCCGTGAGCTCGGGCGCCATGGCCTCGAGGAGTTCCTCCTGGTCAAGTCAGTACAGCTGCCGTGACCACCCCAGTGCGCGCCGCGGTGCTGCGGGCTGCGGGCACACCACTGCGCGTTGAGGAGATCACGCTCCCCGATCCCGGCCCGACCCAGGTCCGCATCCGTCTCATCGCGACCGGGGTTTGTCACTCCGACCTGTCGCTGGCGCGCGGCACGTTGACGCACAACACGCCCGTTGTGCTTGGCCATGAGGGGTGCGGCCGTGTGGTCGAGGTCGGCTCTGCGGTGCAGGACATTCGTACCGGTGACGCGGTGCTTTTCAACTGGGCGCCGGCGTGCCGCGCCTGCTGGTGGTGCGAGCACGGCGAGCCATTTCTCTGCGCGCACGCCGGCCAGGCCGGCGCGCAGGCGTATGCCCGCCTCGACGACGGCACCCCGGTGTACCCGGGGCTGGGCGTCGCAGCGTTCGCGACCGAGACCGTCGTGGCGGAGGCGGCGTGCATCCGGATTCCTGACGACATCGACCTCGAAGAGGCAGCGCTGCTCGGCTGCGCGGTGCTCACCGG
>CATPCA010000128.1 GCA_955652545.1 Candidatus Dormiibacterota bacterium | reverse complement strand
CTGCCACTGCTGCTGCCATGCCATGTCGATTCTCCGTGTGCCTGGCCGGTGCACTCCCGGCGCCGGCCGACTCTACTTGGCCACGGTCCCGGTCCTCAGCCTGGGTCAGTTGGCGAAGTCCTCGGTGAGCCAGAGCTTGTGGTGGACGGTGTCGTAGACAACGTCGACACCGACGACGCAGGCGTAACGCGTCAGGATGTTATTTCGATGCCCGGCGTCTCCCATCATGAGTTGCTCCAAGAAGAGCGCTCCTGACGTGGACAGCGAGGGCGACTCACCGACGTTCTCCCCCACCCAGGTCCACGACACGCCCTGTCGAGTGACGCGGGTGCCGAGGGACGCCTCGCCAGGCAACTGATGGGACAGCGTGTTGGCTGCCGCCATCGCCAGGTTGTGCAGATGAGCGCTACGGGTGACCCGTACGCCCCACCAAAGTACAGGGATGCCGCGAGCGGCGCGGCTGTGGTTGATGGCGGCAACCACGGCGGCAGCGGCTGCCGTCTGAGCCGACGAAACGGTCAGCGCCGAGGCGACGACCGGCGTTTGACCCGCGGGTGCTGACTGGGCAGAGGCGATCGTGACGTCCGTCCCAATGCCAACCGTGGCGAGGACCGCTGCGATGATGATGAGGGTCTGCCGCTTCCGTGCCATGTCAGTTCTCCGTGTGCCTGGCCGGCGCGCTCCCGGCGGGGGCGACTCTAGGCGGCGCCGGACCGGGTCCTGCCGGGGGCCGCCACCCTGTGACAGCCATGGCCGACCGCCGTTCCGCATGTCGGCGAAACGTTTCAATCCCCGCACATACGTTCCGCCTGGGACGGCGCTTCAGTGTGCGGTCGCGGTCGTCGCCGCCCGCCCGCGGAGCCTGAAGGAGGAGTTCAGTCAGGTACGCGCCAGGCGAGGCCGGCGGCAACCACCGTCAGCATGGCGCCGCCGAGCGCCAGGAAGAATCCGGGACCGTAGTAGGCCTTCACGGTGAGCGTGACGCCGCGCAGGCTCCAGTCGATGTAGTCCCCGAACATCCCCATCACGCTGACGAAGGCAAGCCCTGTCACGACCCATTTGACGACGGAGCTGGACGCGGCCACGTACGTCCGGATCGCCAGCACAAGCTCGACGGCAGCAACCACGAGAAGCCAACTGGAGGCATTGAGACCGTTGACCACCTCGGTCGTGGGAGGCCCCGAGTACACAGCTGCCGGGACGACAAGGTGGTGCCACGGCAGCGTCATCGCCACCGCCACGGCGGCCGCGGCCAGGACCAGCGCTGCCGGGAGCGGGCGCGTCGCCCGCAGAGTCCGGTTGTCGCGCGCGTCGAGCGAGCCCCACCAGCTCGTCACTGTGTCCGCTCGCATGCGCCAGCCCGCCCTGCGCGGTTCCATGACCGCACAATACAGTCGGCCAAATGAACGACGAGGCCTCCCCCGATCATGTGGCTCTCAACCGCGCGGCGTGGGACAGAAAGTCGGTCGAGTACGTCGAGCCGGGACGTGAGGCGTGGGCATCGGACGAGGTCCGGTGGGGGATCTGGCATGTGCCCGACGCCGACATCCATCTGCTGCCGGACGTCAACGGGCTCGACACGATCGAGCTGGGGTGCGGCACTGCCTACGTCTCGGCCTGGCTGGCGCGCCGTGGGGCACGCCCGGTCGGCATCGACAACTCGCCCAGGCAGCTGGAGACCGCGCGTGAGCTGCAACGCGAGCATGGCATCGACTTCCCGCTGCTCCTCGGCAACGCCGAGACCGTCCCACTCCCCGACGCGAGCTTCGACGTCGCCGTCAGCGAATACGGGGCGGCGCTCTGGTGCGACCCCTACAAGTGGATTCCCGAGGCTTCACGCCTGCTTCGCCCCGGCGGCAGGCTGATCTTCTACACCAACGGCACCATCCTCACCCTGTGCGAGAAGGACGACGAGGACGTGCCCGTCGACACAGTTCTCCGTCGCCAGTACTTCGGCCTGCACCGCACCGAATGGTCTGACGAGCACGTCGTGGAATTCCACCTCGGCTACGGGGACTGGATTCGCCTGCTCCGTGCCAATGGCTTCGAGGTCGAGAACCTGGTCGAGGTCCGCCCGCCGGAGGGTGCGACAACCCGGTACCCCTACGTGGACATCTCATGGGCGCGACGGTGGCCCTCCGAGGAAGCCTGGATCGCCCGCAAGCGCTAGGTGGTCAGGGCGCGACGTTCGGTGTGCCGGCGCACCTCCGCGAGCACCTCGGCGGCGTGCCTCGCGGGACTGACGTGAGGCCAGACGTGTGCTATCCGTCCATCAGGACCGACCAGGAACGACACCCGCTGCACAACCGGCAGCACGCCCATCACCTTGCCGACGCCGTACGACTTGCGGATCTGGTGGTCGCTGTCGGACGCCAGCGCGAACTCCAGCCCGTACTTCTCCGAGAAGCGCTGGTGCGATTCCCAGCTGTCCGTGCTGACGCCGATGACGTCTGCGCCGCTCTCGGTCAGCGCCGCCAGGCTGTCGTTGAGCGCGCGCGCCTCCGCGGTGCATCCGGGCGTGTCGTCCTTCGGATAGAAGTACACGAGGACGAATCTGCCCCGCAACGATGACAACGTCAGCGTGGTTCCATCGCGGCGGCGCGCACTGATGTCGGGCGCCGCCACTCCGGTGGTCAGCAATGCCATTTGAGAATGTCTCCTGGACGCAGACTACGTGACCTGGCCGTGCGGACGTCCTGCGCATCGTGCGGGCCGCGTGCATACTCGGCGGTTGTGACGAACGCACTGACCACCGCGGACGCCGGCCCCGACATGAGGGGCGCATACCAGGGCACGCCGGAGTGGGTGCGCGACTTCCAGGACGTCAGTCGTTGGTGGCGACACGTTTTCTCGGAGATCCTCGGTACGTTCCTCCTCGTCCTTGGCGGTGTCGGCAGCAGTGTCGTGATGTCGGTCAGCGGGATCGCAATCTCGAGAGCAGCGGCCGTGACGGTTCCCGGCCTCACCGTCATGGCCGTGATCCTGTTCATGGGCAAGGTCGGCGGAGCGCATCTCAACCCGGTGGTGAGCATCGCGTTCGCTCTGCGCCAGGAGTTCCCCTGGGTGCGCGTGCCGGGGTACATCGCCAGCCAGCTCGTGGGAGGCCTGCTCGCCTGCCTCTTCCTGTGGGCCGTTCTCGGCCGTCCGGGAACTTTCGGCGCCACGGTGCCGGCACCGGCGGTCAACGATGTGCAGGCGATGCTCATCGAGGTCGTGCTGACCATGGGCCTGGTGAGCGTCATCCTCGGCACCGCCTCGAGCGCGCAGAACGTGGGAGGTCTGTCGGCCCTCGCCGTGGGCGGCTATGTCGCACTGGCCGGGCTGTGGTCGAGCCCGATCAGCGGCGCTTCGATGAACCCGGTGCGCACGTTCGCGCCGGACCTCGTGCGCGGCGACCTGACTCACACCTGGCTCTATGTCGTCGGCCCAATGCTCGGCGCGCTCCTCGCGGTTGTTTTCGCGTACATCCTCCGAGGGTCCGGTGGCGACCCGGCTGCGATGGCTGCAGCCCAAGGCGATGACCCGGGGCGCCAACGGTGACGCGCCGCAACACGTCCACCGGCGGCCGATCGACCAGGGTCGCAGCGAAGGAACGTTGGACCAACTCGCGCCAGCTACACCTCAGTGAGGACGCGGACATCCCGTGCTGGATCGCCGACCTGCCGCCACCGCGCGTGCAGCCGGTGGCCATGCCCGCACTT
>CATPCA010000127.1 GCA_955652545.1 Candidatus Dormiibacterota bacterium | reverse complement strand
CGGGAGATCGCGCCGTCTTTGGTGCGCTATGTCGAGGCGGTGGGCACGCGGTACGGACGGGTCCGGGTGATCAAGCTGAACCCCAGCGACGAGCCGTTCGCGCGCCGCCAGCTCCACCTGGACGACAACAACCGCCTCAACCCCGATGGTGAAGGGTGGGTGGTGCGCTCCTGGCTGGAGCTCACCGACAACAACGCCACCTTCATCCTCCGCGAGGACCGCGAGGTCGATGGCACCGAGTCGCGGATCCCACTCCATGCCGGGATGCAGTTCGTCATCGACACCCAGCGGCTGTGGCACGTCGTTCACAACCCGGGTCCGCAACCGCGCTATGCGCTGATCACATCCTGGGAGTCGGGCGCCGCGCTGCAGTCGTGGATCGACGCCGAGTTGCCGGTCGGCGAGGGCGCCGCCGCGGGCTGACGCCGCTCAGCTGCGGGGACCGTCGTCCGTCGTGACCACCTCACCGCAGGTGGGGCAGTACTCGACGGAGTCGTCGTCGATCCAGTCGCCGCACACCGGGCACTGCTGTGTCGTCATCGAGGTGGCCTCCGTCACGCGCTGTTCCTGGCGCCGTCGATCGTCGCCGCCGCGCACGGACGCCGGGCGACCAATCGGCTACGCCGCGGGAAACGAGTTGCGACCGGTGGCCAGGCAGCCGAGCACCTCGTCGTGGATGAGCCCGTTGGTGGTCACCACGTTGGCGCCGCGCGCGTGGTCGACTCCTGCGAAGTCGGACAGCCGTCCTCCCGCCTCATGGACGATCAGCCGCGCAGCGCTGATGTCCCACTCGTTGATCACCGGCTCGATGCCACAGTCGACGGCGCCTTCGGCAACGAGCATGTGCGACCAGAAGTCGCCGAACCCACGCGTGATGCGGCAGCGTGCGGCCAGCGCGTCGAAGCCGGGCTGCCAGCCATACCTGGCGAAATCGCGCACGTCGGTGAACGAGACCGTGGCCTCGGCCAGCCGGGGCACCGACGAGACGTGCAACGGGCCGCCGTCACACACCGCGCCTTCATCGCGTGCCGCCCACCAGCGGCGGCGCAGGGCCGGAGCGGACACCACGGCGCATGTCTCCTCGCCGGCGTGCTGCAGGGAGATCAGCGTGGCCCACACCGGCACCCCGCGGGCGAAGTTCTTGGTGCCGTCGATGGGGTCGACGATCCAACGCCACTCCGCATCGCCACTCGAGCCTCCCTCCTCGCCGAGAACCGCGTGCGACGGCCGGTGCGACGCGACGTGCGCGCGGATCATCTCCTCGATATGGCGGTCGGCGTCGGTCACCGGGCTGTCGTCGGGCTTGGTGTCCACGCGCAGGTCCTTGGCCCGGAACCGCGCGCTGCTGATCGCGTCGGCGCGGTCGGCCAGCTCGAGCGCCAGCGCCAGGTCGTCCGCTGCCGCGCTGGTCAACTGTCCTCCTCGACGACGGTGAAGAAACACGACGTCTCGCCGGTGTGACACGCCGGGCCGGTGGGCTCGACGCGCAGCAGCACGCTGTCGTCGTCACAGTCCAACCGCACCTCGACGACGTTCATGCGGTTGCCGCTGGTCGCGCCCTTCTCCCACAGCTCCCCGCGCGAACGGCTCCAGAACCACGCCTGCCGGGTCTGCAGCGTGCGCTGCCATGCGACGTCGTTCATGTAGGCGAGCATGAGCACGGCGCCGGTCGCCGAATCCTGCACGACGGTGGGCACCAACCCGTCGGCCCCAAAACGCGGCTGCCCGCTCACAGCCGGACCTCGACACCGGCGTCCGCCAGGTAGCGCTTGGTCTCCGGGATCGGATGGGCGTCGAAGTGGAAGATCGACGCTGCCAGGGCTGCGTCGGCGCCGCCCTCGTCGAGCACGGCGCGGAGGTGCTCCGGCTCGCCCGCGCCGCCGCTGGCAATGACCGGCACGGGCACGGCGGCGGCGACCGTGCTGGTCAGCGCGAGGTCGTAGCCGCCGCGGGTGCCGTCTCTATCCATGCTGGTGAGCAGCACCTCACCGGCTCCGCGCTCCGCTGCCTCGCGGGCCCAGTCGATCGCGTCGCGACCTGTGTTCTGGCGGCCTCCGTGTGAATGCACCGTCCACCCCGCGCCCACGCGGCGCGCATCGATGGCGACGACGACACACTGCTCGCCGAACCGGCGCGCCGCTTCCTCGATGAGGTCCGGCCGCTGCAGGGCGGCCGTGTTGATCGACACCTTGTCAGCGCCGGCCCGGAGCAGGCGATCGATGTCGTCGACGTTGCGCACCCCGCCACCGACCGTCAGTGGGATGAACACGGTGTCGGCAGTTCGCCGCACCGCGTCGATGAGGATGTCCCTGCCATCGCTCGACGCGGTGATGTCGAGGAACACGATCTCGTCGGCGCGGTCGGCGTCGTAGCGCGCCGCCAGCTCGGCCGGATCGCCGGCATCGCGAAGGTCGAGGAAGTTGATGCCCTTGACGACTCGGCCGCCGTCCACGTCGAGGCACGGAATGATCCGCTTGGCGACGGTCATGCCGGCGCTGCCTGGCCGAAGCGCGACAGCGCGCCGCCGAGGTCGAACAGCCCGTCGTGCAGCGCCCGGCCGACGATCACGCCGGCCGCGCCCGCCTCAGCGCAGGCCGCCACATCGTCGATGGTGGTGACGCCGCCGCTGGCGAACACCGGTCCGGTGAACCGCGTGCATACCGCCCGCAGCGCGGGCAACGCGGGCCCGGCGAGGGTGCCGTCGCGATCGATCTCGGTGTGCACGATGCCGGCGATCGGCCACGCTGCCCAGCGGTCGACGGATTCCCCGGCATCGCCGGCCGCCTGCGTCCACCCCTCCGCCCGCGCCTGCCCGCCATGCATGTCGAGCGCGATCAGAACGCGGCCGGGGAACTCCTCGCAGAGCCCGTGCGCGATATCCGGCTGTTGCAGCGCGAGGCTGCCGATCACCACCCATGAGGCGCCGGCATCGAACCAGCGCTGCGCTGTGTCGCGGTCACGGACGCCGCCGCCCACCTGCACTGTCGCCCCGCTCCGGGCCAGCTCGGCGACCGCCGCCGTGGCTGCGACTGACGATGCCGGGTCCGCCTGACCGCGCGCCGCGTCGAGGTCGACGACGTGGACCCGACGCGCACCGGCCTTCACGAATCCCTTCACCACCGCGACCGGGTCGTCCGAGTACACCGTCTCATGCGCATAGTCGCCCCGCAGCAGCCGCACCACGCGACCGGCGAGCAGGTCGACCGACGGGATCACCAGCATGGGCCTCCCCTCAGGCGCGGACCGGGGCTGTGCACCGGGACACGAAGTTGGCGTACACGCGCAGCCCCGCAGCGCCGCTCTTCTCCGGGTGGAACTGGGTGCCCCCGATGTTGCCGGCCTCGACCGCGGCGACGACCTCGCCGCCGTGGTCGGTGACCGCGACGACACACGTCGCATCGTCCGGCGTCGCTGCGTACGAATGCACGAAGTAGGCATGGGCGCCGTCGTCGACGCCGGCGAGCAGGGACGACGGGTGGGTGAGGCTCAGCCGGTTCCAGCCCATGTGCGGCACCTTGCCCAACGCCGGGTGCAGCCGGCGAACGCGGCCGGGAAGCAGATCCAACCCGGCCTCGCCGTCACCCTCGTCGCTGTCACTGAAGAGCAGTTGAAATCCGAGGCAGACGCCGAGGATCGGCCGCCCCGAGCCTGCCACCGCCCGGATTGCGGCGTCGAGGCCGCGGCTGCGCAACGCCTGCGCGGCGACCGCGAACGCGCCCACCCCGGGGAGCACCAGGCCGTCACACTCGGCCAGCTCAACTGGATCAGCACTGATGACGGCGTGACCGCCACCGTGGGCGAGGGCGCGCTCGACGCTGCGCAGGTTGCCGACGCCGTAGTCGCAGACGCCGATCCGCGGAGAGGAGATGGTGCTCACAGCGTCCCCTTGGTGGACGGAATGCCACCGCCGACGACTGTGAACGCCTGGCGGGTGGCGAGGCCGATCGCCTTGAACGCAGCCTCGGCGATGTGATGGATGTTCTCGCCACGCACCTGGTCGAGGTGCAGGCTGACGCCGGCATTCTGGGCGTAGCCGCGGACGAACTCCTGGAGCACTGTGACGTCGAAATCGTTGATGCGGCCACGCAGGCCCTCCATTGCGTACACCAGGTGCGGGCGCTTTCCGTAGTCGAGAGCGCAGCGCACCAGCGACTCGTCGAGCGGTGCGTAGGCGTGCCCGAACCTGGCGATGCCCGCGCGGTCGCCGAGGGCATCGGACACGCAGCTGCCCAGCACCAGGCCGGTGTCCTCGACGAGGTGATGGGCGTCGACGTCCACGTCGCCCCGGCCGACCAGCCGCACGTCCATGCCGCTGTACTTCACGAAGGATTCGAGCATATGGCGGAAGAAGGGCAGCGGAACCTCGATGGTGGCGCGGCCGGTGCCGTCGACGTCCACGTCGCACTCGATGCGGGTTTCCCTGGTCTCGCGCACGGTGTCGGCGCGCCTCGCATTCATCGCTGGCGCCCCTCCATGCGCAGGCGGATGGCCTGCTCGTGCCCCAGCAGCCCCTCGGCTTCGGCCAGCAAACAGGCTACCGGTGCCAGGGCGTCGAACTCCGCGGGATCGAGGTCGGCAACCGATGGCCAGCGGACGAAGTCCATCGTCGACAGCGGCCCGCGGTAGCGCGCCGCACCCTGGGTCGGCAGCGTGTGGTTGGGCCCGGCGACGTAATCGCCCATCGACACCGGCGAGAGAGAGCCGATGAACACCGCACCCGCTCCGCGCACCCGGTCGCGGAGCGCCTCCGCCCGGGTTCCCTGCAACGACAGGTGCTCGGGCGCGAAGGAGACGGTCAACTCCATGGCCTCGTCGAGGTCGGCGACGACTACCACCGCCCCGTGTCGTCCGGCCGACTCGGCGATGATGCCCGAACGGGCTGCTTCCGGCGCCCGATGCGCGAACTCCGTGGCGACCGTGTCAGCGAGCTCGGGCGAGTCGGTGAGGCAGACCGCCCACGCCAGCGGGTCGTGCTCGAGCTGCGAGATGAGGTCGGCAGCGATGTACGCGGAGTTTGCGCCCTCAGACGCGATCACCATGATCTCGCTGGGCCCGGCCAGCTGGTCGATGTCGACCGCCCCGAACACCTCGCGCTTGGCCAGGGTGACGAAGATGTTGCCAGGGCCCACCACCTTGTCGACCGGGGCGATGCCCGCGGTGCCGTAGGCGAGCGCGGCGATCGCCTGCGCCCCGCCGACAGCGTGCACCTCGGTGACGCCGATGAGGTGGGCGGCGGCCGCCACCAGTGGATGGACACTTCCGTCCTGGTCCGGTGGGCTGCACAGCGCGATCGATTCCACCCCGGCGACCTGGGCGGGGATGACGCTCATCAGCACCGTGCTCGGGTACGCGGCGCGCCCCGCCGGCACATAGCAGCCCACCCGCCGCAGGGGCTCCGGGCGCAGGCAGAGGGAGCGCTCGCCGCGCGGTCGCGTGTCCACCTGCAGCTCGTGGAAACCGCGGATCCGCTGGGCGGCGGTGGTGAGGGCGTTGCGCAGCGCCTGGTCGAGGTCGTCCCAGGACTGCGCCATCACGGCGGTGCTGACGCGTGTGTCGGTCACCTCGACGCTGTCGATGTGCCTGGTCCAGTCGGTCACCGCGGCGTCCCCACGGTCTTGGACGTCGGTGACGATTGCGCGGACGGCGTCGACTGCCGAGATCTCGCGGCCGAAGAGCAGGCGCAGGCGCGCCAGCGTGGCGGCGTCGGGCTCGGGGATGGTGAAGCGGCGACTGGCGCGCCAGTCGGCTCGCCACTGTTCGGCGGTCAGGATGGGCATCGTCATCAGCTGTTGCGGGCCTCCACGCTGCGCCGCAGCGCGGTGGCCAGCTCGGTGACTGCGGCGCTTCGCGTCTTCATCGAGGCCACGTTGACCACCAGCCGCGCGGACGAGGCGCTGATGGTGGCGATCTCGGCCAGCCGGTTGGCCCGCAGGGTCGAGCCGGTGGCCACGACATCGACGATGCCGTCCGCGAGGCCGGCGGATGGCGCCAGCTCCACGGAGCCGTGCAGGCGAATCAGCTCGGCGCCGTCGCCCCGGGTGGCGAACCAGCGGCGCGCCGCGTTGGGGTACTTGGTGGCCACGCGCAGCGACGCCGGCCAGGCGCCTGCGGCCAGCGGCGACCCCTCAGGGGCGGCGAACACCAGCCGGCAGCCGCCGAAGCGGAGGTCGGCGATCTCGTAGAGGTCGCGCCCCGACTCCCAGAGCACGTCCTTGCCGACGATGCCGCAGTCGCATGCGCCCATCTCGACATACACGGGGACGTCGGTTGGACGCACGGTGATCACGTCGTGGTCGCCGGCGCGGAGTTGGAGGCGGCGCTCGAACGATTCCGGCCGCAGCCCGGGCGCGACGCCGGAGTCGCGCAGCAGCTCGCAGGCGCCGTCGAGCAGAACGCCGGTGGGAATGGCGATGCGCAGGCCCCGGGAGCGGGGCGCAGCGGCCATCGTCGCCGTGTCGGTGCGGCGGGCGGTGGCGTCGTGACAGCGGTCGACGTGGACGACGAACCCCGTCGACGGCTGGGCGAGGCCGAAGCGCCCGAGCAGGGTGTCGTACCGGCCGCCCGCCCCGAGCGGGAAGCCGAGGTCGCCGCTGAACAGCTCGAAGGTCGGACCGGTGTAGTAGTTCCAGTCACGCACCGCGCCGAGGTCGAGCTGGACGCGATCCTGCAGCCCGCGGGCGCGGAGCAGGTCCCAGAGCTCGGCGAGCTCGTCGAGCGCGCGCAGCGGACGTTCGTCCTGGAGGCCGCCGCGCGCCTCGTCGAGCAGCTCACGACCACCGCGCAGCGCGGGGAACCGCAGCAGCAGTTCGTGCTCCGCCGCGCCGGCGGGGGTGCCGGCCAGCACCGCCTCCACGGCCACGAGGTCGCGGGCGACGAGTGCGTTCAGCACCGCGTCTTGGCCGGTGGGGTCGAGGCCGGCCCCGGCGAGCAGCGCAGGCAGGAAGCCGGCGTGGCCCACGTCCACCTGGATGCCGGGCACGCCGGCGCTGTCCAGCGCCGCCATCGCAACGGCGATGCACTCCGCGTCGGCACTGAGGTCGGCGTCGCCGACCAGCTCGCAACCGGCCTGCATGGCTTCGCGGCGACGCCCGCCGAGCAGGGCACGGTTGCGCATCACCGGCCCGGCGTAGCAGACCCGCAGAGGGAACGGCCCGCGGCGCAACTGCGTCGCCACCGTCCGGGCCACGCTGACCGTCCGTTCGCCGACCAGGGCCAGGAGCCGGCCGTCCGCGTCCATGAAGCGGAAGAGCTGGTCGGGTGCGTCACCGCCGAGCCCGCGATCGATGGTGTCGGCGTATTCGGCGATCGGCGTGTCGATGAGCGCGAAGCCAGCGGCCTCGAACGTGCCCACCAGGGCTGTGGTGAGCGCGCGGCGTGCCGCGGCGGCGCCGGGGAGCCAGTCGCTGAAGCCGCTCGGTCGTGCGGCAGCGCCGGTGGGGTTCATCCGCGACAGTGTAGAGATGACCCTCTGG
>CATPCA010000126.1 GCA_955652545.1 Candidatus Dormiibacterota bacterium | reverse complement strand
TAGGTAAAGAGAGCACATGCTGAAACTCGAGAACTTCGACGCGCTCCGTCTCTCCATCGCCAGCCCGGAGATGATCCTCTCCTGGTCGCACGGCGAGGTGACCAAGCCGGAGACCATCAACTACCGCACGCTCAAGCCGGAAAGGGACGGCCTCTTCTGCGAGAAGATCTTTGGCCCGACCAAGGACTGGGAGTGCCACTGCGGCAAGTACAAGCGCTACCGCTACAAGGGCATCATCTGCGACAAGTGCGGTGTCGAAGTGACCCGCAGCAAGGTGCGCCGTGAACGCATGGGCCACATCAAGCTGGCCTCGCCGGTGTCGCACGTCTGGTACTTCAAGGGCATCCCCTCGCGCATGGGACTGCTGCTCGACATGAGCCCGCGCAACCTCGAGAAGGTGCTCTACTTCGCCAACTACATCGTCACCGCGGTCGACGAGAAGGCTCGCACCGAGCTGATCGCCAAGCTCGACCCCGACACTGACGAGCGCGTCGTCGCGCTACGCGAGAAGGTCGCGTCCGGCGACACGGGCCAGGAGGACGATCTGCGAGCGCACATCGCCGATCGCGAGGCGCGCCTCGCCGAGGAGCGGACGTCGCTGGACGCCGAGCTCGAGCAGCGGGTAACCGCGCTGCGCGAGTCCGCCCGTGACCTCGACGAGCGCATCCAGGAGTCCAAGGGTCGCAAGGCCGTTGCCTCGATGACGCTCACCGACGGCAAGGACACCGAGACCGTCGTCACCAAGGGCACCGCGCTCGACGAGGACGTCGCCGTCGAGGTGCAGCGCCACGCCGGCGAGCGCGAGGAGGAGCTGACCGCGCAGTTCGCGCATCGGCTCACCGACGTCGAGGATGCCGCCGGTGGCGAGATCGCCGCATGGCGGAAGGAGGCCGAGGCCGGCCGGGCCGGCGCCGAGGACAGCGGCCGCAACGAGCTCGAGACCATGCGTGCTGACATCGTCAAGCAGCGCGAGGAGCTCGAGGCATTGACGGTGCGCGACCTGCTCTCCGACACCCAATACCGCGAGTACATCGACCGCTACGGCAAAGTGTTCAAGGCGGGCATCGGCGCGGCCGCGGTGCGTGAGCTGCTCAACCAGATCGACCTCGCCAAGGAGGCTCTGCGCCTGCGCGAGGAGTCCAAATCGACCAGCGGGCAGCGTCGCCAGAAGGCGATCAAGCGCCTGCGCGTCGTCGAGGCTTTCCGCAAGTCGAACACCGCGCCGGCGTGGATGGTGCTCGACGTGCTCCCGGTGATCCCCCCGGAGCTGCGCCCCATGGTGCAGCTCGACGGCGGCCGTTTCGCCACCAGCGACCTCAACGACCTCTACCGCCGCGTCATCAACCGTAACAACCGCCTCAAGAGGCTGCTCGAGCTCGGTGCGCCGGAGATCATCGTGCGCAACGAGAAGCGGATGCTGCAGGAGGCGGTGGACGCGCTGATCGACAACGGCCGCCGCGGCCGGGCCATCACTGGCACCGGCAACCGCAAGCTCAAGTCGCTCTCCGACATGCTCAAGGGCAAGCAGGGGCGCTTCCGCCAGAACCTGCTCGGCAAGCGCGTCGACTACAGCGGCCGCTCGGTCATCGTCGTCGGGCCCGAGCTGAGGCTGCACCAGTGCGGCCTGCCCAAGAAGATGGCGCTCGAGCTCTTCAAGCCGTTCGTCATGCGCGAGCTGGTCAGCCAGAACTTCACGCAGAACATCAAGAGCGCCAAGCGTATGGTAGAGCGCGTGCGTCCCGAGGTGTGGGACGTGCTCGACCAGGTCATCACCGACCATCCCGTGCTGCTCAACCGCGCACCCACGCTGCACCGACTCGGCATCCAGGCATTCATGCCGGTGCTCGTCGAGGGCCAGGCGATCCAGATCCACCCGTTGGTGTGCAAGGCCTTCAACGCCGACTTCGACGGCGACCAGATGGCGGTGCACGTGCCGCTCTTCAGCGGCGCTGTGGCCGAGGCCAAGAACCTGATGATGTCGTCGAACAACATCCTCAGCGCTTCGGACGGACGCCCGGTGGTCACCCCGTCCCAGGACATCGTGCTGGGCGTCTACTACCTCACCCAGGAGATTACCGCGCTGCCGACCGACGTCGACGCGGTCCGCCAATTGCAGGCCTTCTCGTCAGCAGAGGAGGCGGAGTTGGCCTACGAGCACGACCGCATCGGCCTGCACGACCACGTGCGCGTGCGCATGCCGAGCCGCCACGTCGACCCGTTCCGCGCCTCGGAGGAGGCACCTCTGGGCAACACGCTGGTCACCACCACGGTCGGCCGCGTGCTGTTCAACGCGGTGCTGCCGCTCGGCGAATCGGGCACCCACAGCGACCTGCGCTCGATCACCTTCCGCAACGAGGTCATGGACCTGCGCAAGCTGGGCCAGCTCGTCAAGGAGTGCTACGACCTGCACGGGTCCGAGCGCACCGCGCACATCGCCAACGACATCAAGCGCCTCGGCTTCCACTACGCGACACGCGCGGGTGTAACCGTCAGCGCCATGGACATCAAGACGCCTGGCGCCAAGGCCGGCCTGATCGCCACCGCCGAGAAGCAGGTCGAGGACGTCGACCTGCAGTACCGGCGCGGCCTGATCACGGACGACGAGCGCTACCTGAAGACGGTCGAGATCTGGACCAAGACCACCGACGACGTCACCGACGTGACCATGAAGTCGTTCGACCGCTTCCACAGCGTGCTGATGATGTCCCAGTCGGGAGCACGCGGATCAACTCAGCAGATCCGTCAGATCGCGGGCATGCGCGGCCTCATGGCCGACCCTACGGGGCGGATCATCGACCTGCCCATCAAGGCCAACTTCTCCGAGGGCCTCAACGTCCTCGAGTACTTCATCTCGACGCACGGTGCGCGCAAGGGCCTCGCCGACACCGCGCTGCGCACCGCGGACTCCGGGTACCTGACCCGGCGCCTGGTCGACGTCGCCCAGGACGTCATCGTCCGCATCGACGACTGTGAGACCACCGCCGGCATCTGGGTCGACCTCGAGGATCCGCTGCTCGGCGACCGCGCCATCGAGCGCATCGCCGGCCGCATCGCCGCCCAGGACGTCGCCGTCGACGGCGACACCGTGGCCACGGCGGGCGAGGAGATCAGCGACGAGGCGGCGCGGCGTGCGTACACGCGGCGTGAGGCGGTTCCCCGCGTTCGGGTGCGCAGCATCATGACCTGCAAGGCGCGCGAGGGCGTCTGCCGGCTCTGCTACGGACGCAACCTCGCCACGGGTCGGCTTGTGGAGATCGGCGAGGCGGTCGGCGTCATCGCGGCGCAGTCGATCGGCGAGCCGGGCACCCAGCTGACCATGCGCACGTTCCACACCGGCGGTGTCGCCACCGGGGGTTCGGACATCACCCAGGGCCTGCCCCGCGTCGAGGAGCTGTTCGAGGCGCGCGTGCCCAAGGGCAAGGCGCAGATCAGCGAGACCGACGGCGAGGTCGAGATCATCCGCACCGAGGCCAAGGCCCTCAAGGTGAAGGTCACCTCGCGGGATGTCTTCGACACCACCTACCCGATCCCGCCCAAGTTCACCGTGCTGTTGGCCAACGGCGAGGTTGTTGCCGAGAACGCCGAGCTGCTCCACGGCACCGACGACAACGGCAACGAGGTCACCGTCCGCGCCAAGTACGCGGGCGCGGTCAAGGTTGGCAAGAACGAGGTGCTGGTGCGCACCACCGAGGAGGACACGCGTGAGTACTCGGTGCCGGCGTCGGCGCAGCTGATCGTGCGCGACGGCGACCACGTCGTCGCCGGCGACCGCATCACCCAGGGCTCGATCAGCCCGCAGGAGCTGCTGCTGGTGCGCGGCCGTGAGGATGTCCAGAACTACCTGGTCCGCGAGGTGCAGAGCGTGTACCGCAGCCAGGGTGTCGACATCAATGACAAGCACATCGAAGTGATCGTCCGCCAGATGATGCGCAAGGTGCGCATCGACAATGCGGGTGACACCGACCTGCTCCCCGGCGAGATCGTCTCGCAGTTCGAGTGGGAGGAGGCCAACGCCAAGGCGCTGAGCGAGGGTGGGGAGCCCGCCATCGCCGGCACCGTCCTGCTCGGTCTCATCAAGGCCGCGCTGAACACGGCGTCGTGGCTGTCGGCGGCGTCGTTCCAGGAGACAACCCGCGTCCTCACCGAGGCGGCCATCTCCGGCAAGATCGACAAGCTGCGCGGTCTCAAGGAGAACGTCATCATCGGCAAGCTGATCCCCGCGGGGACCGGCCTGGACTACTACCAGAAGCTCCGCGAAGAGGCGGCGCGCCTCTACGAGGAGGAGGAGGCCGCGGCGGCGCTCGCCGCTCTGCAGGCCGACAGCGAAGAGGACGATGAGGAGCTCGAGGGCTCAGCCGACCAGGTCGAGTCCGAGCCGCTGCCCGAGGAGGCGCCGACCGCAACCGCCTGACATATCCGCCTGTACTCAGACGCCGCGAGAGGGGCCCGTCACAATTGACGGGTCCCTTCTCTTCTTGTTTGCTGTTTCGTTGCAGGAACGTCGAGGGCGTGCGCTTACTCTATGGCCGTGCACTTCTTCTTCAGCGACATCGACATCGCCGGCCACCCCGTCAACACAGCCCTCCTCGGCGTCGTCCTCGCCTTCCTGGTGGGATGGATCGCCGCGTACCTGATCTACAAGATCTTCTGGCGCGCTGACTTCGGCCTGCCGGTGCGCAGGCGCCTGCTTTGCTCGGGCCTCACCATCCAGCGCGACCAGGTCGCCTTCGTGCCGCTGTGGTGGTCCGACCTGCAGATCCAGCGTGCGGTCAGCGCCCACTGGAAGAACAGCCTCCGCTCCACCGTGTCGCGTCCCCCCGTGCGCGAGGACGCCATCGCCCGCTGATCCTTCGCGGTCGTTCCGGCCGCCGCGTCGCGATCGAGCCCGTTTCGCAACCTCTGTAGATGGTGTCGTGACGGACGTGTAACAGCCGAGTAAATGGTTTCGAGGATTGGGGCCGCGGGGCACTACGATCGCACCGATGTCCCGCGTTCTCGTCGCCGACGACGACCGGATGGTCCGGATCTTCCTTGAGGATGCGATGGCCATGGCGGGCTACCAGGTCCGGGCCGCCGCCGACGGGGCCGAGGCGATCACTGCGATCACCGCAGCGGGCGCCTTCGACCTGGTGATCACCGACTACAGCATGCCCGGTGCCACCGGCATCGACGTGATCAACCATGCCCAGCTGATTGACCCGGCGCTTCCCTGCATCATCGTCACCGCCTTCCACGACCTCGACCTCGCCATGCGCGGCATGCAGGCCGGCGCGGTCGGTTTCATCCCCAAGCCGTTCAAAGCCGAGCACCTCCTCACCGTCGCCGGCCGCGCGCTGGAGCGCCGCCAGATGGCGATGGACACCACCCGCCTCACCCTGCTGCTGCCGATGCTGGAGCGGTTCACCATGCTCCTGGCCAACACTCTGGAGTCCAAGGACTGCGCCACCGGGCAGCACGCCGAGCGGCTCGTCGAGCACAGCGAGGCGGTGGCCCGCGAGCTCGGCCTCGACGACGACGCCCGCTTCTCGATTCGGGTCGGCGCCTGCCTCCACGACATTGGCAAGGTCGGCGTCCCCGAGGCGCTGCTGCGCAAGCACGGGCCGCTCACCCCCGCCGAGCGCGAGGTCATGCAGCTGCATCCCGAGATCGGTGCCGCCATCCTCGAGGACATCGACACCTGGGAGGACGTACGGATGATCGTGCGCCACCACCACGAGCACTGGAACGGCGCCGGCTACCCGCTCGGCCTGCAGGGGGCGGGCATCCCGCTCGGCGCGCGCATCGTCAGCGTGGTCGACGCCTTCGACGTGATGAGCGAGGGTCGCCCGTACGCCCCAGCGCGGCCGCTGGACGTGGTGACCGCCGAGCTGGTGCGCCTGCGCGGTGTCCAGTTCGACGGCGACGT
>CATPCA010000125.1 GCA_955652545.1 Candidatus Dormiibacterota bacterium | reverse complement strand
GGCGTGCCGGGGTCTTGTTCAGGCATCGGCGGCGAGTGTACCGGCCATCACGCCAGCGTCGACGCGGCGACGGCGCCGTCGCGTGCTTATGACGGCCCGCTGAAATGGGTCAGCGTCATCGAGTGGTCGAGTGCGGGAGCGTCGCTCAGCCCGTATGGCGCCGCCGCCACGTCGGTGGTGGAGGGGCTGAACATCAGCGTGGTGACGGTGACATTGTTCGACGAAGCGGCCCGGCGGGCGGCTGCGCGCCGGGCGCCGCGGGGGCGCAGCCGGCTCCGACCAATCCGAGTGCCAGTAGCGCCGCTCCCAGCCGTGCCAGGCGACGGGGCACGGGAACGTTCACGTTCCAACAGCATTGAGCGCCCGGACGTTGCGCGAGACGTCGATAGCACAGCGCACGATCACCATGGGCATCGTCGCAGCGTTGCACTGTGGGACCGCGAGCCGGCGAGATGACCTCACGGTCAGCGGCGCTCGATGGCGCGGAGCACGGAGAGCGATCGCAGCTGACGGTCGAGGTGCTGGGCGAGCTCGCGCTCGGTGACGGCTTCGAGAGTCGCCAGTGATTGCTCATCGAGGCGCAGGCGGCGGTAGAGATCGCGGTCGCCGGTGGCGGCGACGCGGAGCACCTTGATGACCCGAACCGAACATTCGACGGACCCCGGGTCGGAGGTGGCACATCGCGTGCACAGAAGGCCTCCGGCGACGGCGCTGAACCACGCGGTCGTCTCGGCGAGCCTCGTGCCACAGGACGCGCATTCGTACAGCTGCGGCGCGTAGCCGAGCCGATCGATCATTCGCCGCGTCAGCCACACCAGCGCGCCACGAGGATCGCGCTCGTTGTCGGTGCAGTCGTGGAGTGCCTCGACAACAAGATCGAAGGTTTCTTGGTCAGGGTGATTGCTCTCGAGCACGCGGTCAGTGAGCTCGGCGCACACCGACGCGCACGCGGCCCGGCGCGCGTCCGCGGGTGGTGCCGCCGGCCCGGCGGTCTCGGCCTGGACGAGCACGTCGAGCTCGCCGCGACCGCGCGCGAGTTGCATGCGGCTGCGCGCGAACAGGTCGGTGTGAGCGGCGAGGCGGCTCCCCGACTTGCGCACCCCGCGTGCGATCACCCCGATCTTGCCGTGCTCGCGGGTGAGCACGGTGAGGATGCGATCCGCCTCGCCGTAGTCGATACGGCGCAGGATCACCCCCTCGGTTACGTACGTCGGCATGGCATCAGCGTGGGGGTTGCTCGGCGGTTGTCGTCCTACGGCGTGATGCGCTCGCGGCGGCAGCGGCGCTACCCGGCGTCGCCGTGTGCCTCGTCAACCGGGGCAGCCCCGGCGCCGTTGGCGTCGCGGAGGAAAGGGTGAGGCGAGGTGATCCTGACCAGCTGGATGCTCTGGCGTCGCACCTGCTCGACGGTCAGGGTCGCGTCGCCCAGGAGGAGCGTCGCGCCCACCGACGGGATCTCACCGAGGCGCTCATACACCAGGCCACCGATCGAGTCCGATTCAGTCTCGCCGACGTCGAGGTGGAGGAGGTCCTTGATGTCGTCGACGGGGAAGCGGGCGTGGAGGAGCACCTCGCAGTCGTTGAGGAACTGCACCTCCTCCTGCTCAGCGACGTCGTACTCGTCGCGGATCGGTCCGACGATCTCCTCGATCAGGTCTTCGAAGGTGACGATGCCGGCCGTCCCGCCGTGTTCCTCGACGACAACGGCCATGTGCACCTTGCGCAGCTGCATCTCCTTGAGCAGCTCACCGACGTGCTTGACCTCGGGTGTGAAGTACGGCTCGCGCATCAGCGTGGTGACGCGGCGCTGGTCACCGCTTCGGGCGCCGGCACGCAGCAGGTCCTTCGCGTAGACGACGCCGACGATGTTGTCCATCGACTCCTCGTACACGGGGATGCGCGAATGCCCGTGCTTGACCACCAGGTCGATGAGCTCGGTGACCGTCCCGTCGGATTCGATGGCGATGACGTCGATGCGCGGCACCATCACCTCGCGAACGCTCTTGTCGGTCATCTCCAGGATGCCGTGGATCATCTCCTGCTCGCCGTACTCCACGACGCCCTGTTGCTGACCGAGCGAGACCATGAGCTTGAGCTCCTCCTCGGTGACGAACGGGCCCACGACGTTGCGTCCGCGCGTCGCCGCGGTCAGCAGGGAATTGCTGACCGCGGTGAGCAGGCCGACCACGGGGCGCAGGACGGCCGTCAACGCGGCGACGGGTCGTCCCAGGATCAGGGCGAAGCGCTCGTTGAAGCGCAGGGCGAGCGACTTCGGTGCGATCTCGCAGAAGACCAGGACGACGGCCGAGAGGATCGCCGTCCCAGCGGCCTCCGGGAACGACCGATAGGTGTTGGAGATGATCAGCGTGGCGGACGTCGAGGCGACGATCACGGCCACCGTGTTGATTGTGAGAATCGTCGACAGGTACGCATTGGGGTCGTTGTGCAGACGCACCACGACCGCGGCTCGGCTGTCGCCCTCCTCCGCCAGGGACCGCATGCGTAGACGGCTCACCGAGGTGAGAGCGGTCTCCGACGCGGCGGCGAAAGCCGCGAGGATGAGGGCGACGATCAACAGGACGACGAGGGCACTCATCGGGCGCGCTGACCGCTGTCGTCTTCAGAGTGCGGCGCTGACGGTGTTTTCACCGGAAGAGCTCGCTGACGCTGCGTCCTTCGTGGACGCGCACGATCGCCTCCGCGATCAGGGGAGCGACGCTGAGCACGCGCAGGCGCGGATGGTCGTCGAAGCTACGCGCACCATCGTGCAGGGGGATGGTGTCGGTGATGCAGACCTCGTCGATGGGCGCGTCGTGCAGGCGAGCGAGCGCGCCGCCGCTGAGCACGCCGTGGGTCGCCACCACGTCGACGCCGGTGGCGCCCTTGGCGCGCAGGGCCACCGCTGCGTTGGCGAGTGTCGAACCGGTGCTGATCAGGTCGTCGACGATGATGCAGTGCGACCCATCCACGTCGCCGATGACGTGGATCACCTCGGTCTGGTCGTCGCGGGGGCGGCGCTTGTCGATGATCGCGATCGGGGCGTCGAGAAGGCGGCCGAGGCGGCGCGCCCGCAGTGCTCCACCGGTGTCTGGCGATACAACCACGACGTTGTGGCCGTGTCGCTCGCGGACGCGGCGAGCCAGGATCTTGGTGGCGGTGAGCGCGTCCACGGGAATGTCGAAGAAACCCTGGATGGCGTCGGCGTGAAGATCGACCGCGATGACGCGGTTTGCTCCGGCAAGCTCGATGATGTTGGCCATCAGCTTGGCGCTGATCGGATCGCGAGGCTGAGTCTTCTTCTCCTTGCGCTGGTAGCCGTAGTAGGGGATGACCGCGGTGATGCGTGAGGCCGAGGCACGCCGCAACGCGTCGAGGATGACGAAGAGCTGGACGAGGTTGTCGCTGACCGGCTGGCAGGTGGGCTGGATCAGGAACACGTCGCGTCCGCGGACGGATTCGGCGATCTTGACGTCGAACTCGCCGTCGGCGAACCGGGTGATCTCCATGCTCGCCAGGGGGATTTCGATCTCGCGCGCGATCTTCTCGCTCAGCTCCGGGTTGCCCGTGCCGCTGAGCAGCATCAGCTCTCCGAACTGATACGGCTCGGTCACGCCGGTTCCTTGACGGTGCGATGACGGCGGCGCGCCGTCCACCCCTCGACATTGCGCTGCCGTTCGCGCCCGACGGCGAGCGCACCTGCAGGCACATCCTCGCTGACCGTCGAGCCGGCGGCGATGTAGGCGTCGCGGTGGATCGTCAACGGCGCCACCAGCGTACTGTTGGAGCCGACGAACACTCCATCCTCGACAACCGTGCGGTGTTTGTCGCCGCCGTCGAAGTTGCAGGTGACCGTCCCCGCACCCACGTTCACGTCGCGGCCGAGGTCGGCGTCGAGGACGCAGGAGAAGTGGTTGATACGGCTGCGCGCTCCGACCCTGCTGTTCTTGACCTCGGCATGGCTCCCCAACGTCACCCCGGCGGCGAGTACGCTGCCGGGGCGGACGCGGTTGAACGAGCCGATGGTGACATCGTCGCCCAGCTGGCTGGATTCGATGTGAGAGGCGCCGACGACGACGCGATTGCCAGCGGTGACGTCGGTGAGCTGGGCCATTGGGCCGATCTCGCAATCCTGGCCGAGGACGGTTGCTCCGCGCAGCAGCGACATCGGCCGGATGACGGAATCGCGGCCGACCTGGACCGTCGCGTCGACGTATGTCGTTGCCGGGTCCTCGACCGTGACCCCGGCGGCCATGAGCGCCTCGAGGATCCTCAACCGGATCACCGCTTCAGCGGCCGCGAGTTGCGATCGGTCGTTGATGCCGAGCGCCTCCTGCGCATCAGTGAGCAGCATCGCCTCGACGTGGCCGCCCAGCAGCGGCAGCACGTCGGGGAGGTAGAACTCTCCCTGCGAGTTGTCGTTGGTGATGCGCGCTAGCGCCGGCCAGAGGCGGGCTCCATTGAAGACGTACACGCCGGCGCCAACCTCGGGCGGCGCATAAGCACCGGGCGCCAGGTCGCGCTCTTCAACGGTGCGGACGACGCGGCCGGTCTCCGGGTCGCGGTAGACGCGGCCCAAGCCGCGCGGGTTCGCGGGCATGGCCGTGAGCAGCGTTGCGGCCGCGCGGCTGCGGCGGTGATGGTCGATGAGCCGACCCAGGGTCTCTGGTCGCACAAGAGGCACATCGCCAGAAAGCACGAGTACCTCACCGGCGTCGCGGAGTTGCGGCGGCACGGAGCGCAACGCATCACCGGTGCCGCGTGGTTCGGCCTGCTCCACGCACTCGGCGCGGTCGCCGATCGCGGCAACAACATCCGCGCGTCCGGGACCGACAACAACCACCGGCGGCCTCCCGGTCACGGCTACAGCTGCCTCGATGACATGGTCAATGAGGGCGCGACCGGCCAGCGGATGGAGCACCTTGGGAAGGGCGCTGCGCATCCGCGTGCCCTCTCCGGCGGCGAGGATCACTGCCCGCGGACCGTCGGCCATGTGGGCCGAGTATACGGGCAGCCTCCGTGCCCAGCCGCGGATGCCAGCTCCGACCGCCTCCTTTCGCGCCTCAGGCGCGGTCGACGCCCGCCGCGGGTGGGCACGTGGCGCCGCCCCTAGGGAGGCGCGCTGACGACCTCTCCTTCGCCGGTCAGATCGATACTCCACCCCTCCTCGTGGACGAAGCGATGGTGCGAGCGGCAGAGCAGAAGCAGGTTTGGTATTTCCGTCTTGCCGCCCTGTGCCCAATGCACGATGTGATGGACATCGGTCCACGGCGGTGGTCGGTCGCATCCCGGGAATCGACAACCACGATCGCGCACCAGGAGTGCGCGCCTCAGGCTCGGCGGGATCGTCCTGGTGGCACGGCCGACCCCGACAGGCATGCCCTCCTCGTCAACCGTCACGGTGGTCCGGACGCCATCGCAGCTGAGGCGGAGCGCGGCTTCATCCACGATCGGCCCAGCCCACTCGAGCTCGGCCGGCGGACCGTCGCCGCTACCGCGCAGCACGGACGCCGGGATCGTCACTGTCAGGTGCGGCCGCTGCCCTCCCGACGCGGGAAGCGACGCGCCATCGAGCTGGCGGCGTGCGAGCTCGACAAGCGCGTCGGCGCGACGCTGCGAGGTGACCCGGTTGTCTCCTGGCAGGGGACGCGTCAACGCGTCGATCGCGGTGCGCAGCAGCGCACCACCTTCGGCGTCGAGAAGCCCCGCCAGCTCGAGGGCGCCATCCATGTTCGTGACCAGGCTGAACCGGCGCCGGGCGTACGCCGTGTTGGCCGCGGCGAGGGCGCCCTCCGGGTCGATGCTGTGGCGGACCTGCTGTCCGACCAGCCAGACATGACCTGGATGCATGTGTTCGGCTGCCTCGAGCAACACGGGTTCTGCCGACCTGGCGGCATCGCTGCCGAGCTCGTCGACCGTGCGGCCGATGACCGCGGCGTGCCCGGTGCTGATCTCGCCACGTCGCCACGCTCTGTCCGTTTGAGGGAGCTCGGTCAGCTGTCGCGTCACGTGCAGCCGCCTGGCCGCTGCGCTCGTACCCATCCGGCAGTTCCAGCGAAGCCATGAGATCAGGTTGGCAGCGCCGGCACTCTCGTACCCCTTGACCTGCTCGAACCGGACGAGCCGGCGGCTGAACTGGGCCTCCAGTCGGTCGATGGCACTGCGGATACCGACCAGCTCGTCACCAAGCTCAGCATCGCCCATCCGCTCGATGTCCCTGACGTCGAAGTCCTCGACTGCGAGCTCGAGCAACTGGCTCCCGGCCAATGGCGTAGTGGCCGCATTGGCTTGCACCGTCATAACCACAGGATTGTAGGTTACACACACCAGTGGCACAACCCCAACCCAAGTCAACCGCGGCCGCAGAGCTCCTTACGGCGCCGCACTCTGAGCGCCCCCACTGCTCCGCCCCCGCCTCGCCTGCCGGGCCAATGCGGTCAGCCCCTCAAGGAGCGCAGCGGCTTCGTCCGCATCCCGGCACTCGGCCCGCGCCTGCCACCCACGCCCGGCCGTGTCGACGTGCACCGTGGCAAGCCGCAGCCAGCGCTGCAGGGGCCCCTGGCGCAGTCGCACGCTCTGCATCTTCTCGAGCGGCACCACCACGACCTCCGGCCGCACCCGACCGGTTCGAGCGAAGGCGTGCCGCCCGCGGTCATGCCAGAAGGCCAGCAGGTGGTATGACAGCGGCGCCCGGATCATCGCCCGGCGAGGCGGCCGTGACCCCGGAGGAAGTACCGCGGCGGCGCCTGGGAGGACGCGCTGCAACAACCAGGCGGCGTGCTCGCGCGACCCCACCGGCAGCAGGGTGCGCGACAGCTGTGCGCTGCCCTCCTCTCGCTGCTGGCTGCCTCGCTGCCTGGCGACGTCCACCTCGAGCCGGACCCAGCCGAACCACCGCCAGAAGAGCGGTTCAACCCACCGCACCGCCTGGATCCGTCCGAACGGGATGGTCTCGGTGCGCGTCTGCAGCAGGCCGCGACTCAACCGCAGTCCGTCGGCGCCCTCGGCGAGCTGGAAATCGTAGACGGCGTTGAAGCGGCGGAACACCTCGGGGACAACGCCGACCAACGCTGGTATCGCGATCGTGACCGTCGCTTCGCCGCCCTTGGGGATCAGCGTCGAGCCGACGACTGCCACCACCGCGATGGCGATGAGCACGTTGACCGGAGCCGTCAGCAACGTCGCGAAGATGACCCTCAGGTTGTTGATGCGCAACAGCGGTTGCGCGGGCGGCTCGGGCGTTTCCGAGGCGAGGCCGTGCGCCAGTGCGAGCAGCATGGCCCGGACCTGCTGGGCCTCGCCGGCGCCGAGGTACGCGAGCCGCGTGCGCCCGGTGCCGCGCCCGGCCACGACCACGCGCACCTCGGCCAGACCGAGGACCCTGGCCAGCACCGGAGAGATCACATCAACAGCCTGGATTCGTGACAGCGGCACGCGAATCGACTGGCGCCGGATCAGCCCCGTCTCGATGCGGAGGTCATTGCCCTGCACGCGCCAGCGCGTCACCAACCAGGAGACGATGCCTGCGAGGATGCCCAGCCCGAGCAGCACCAGGCTCTCCCACGGGAACCCGCGCCGCCGGCCCGTGTCGAACTGCGTGCTGAAGAGGACGATGACCGCCAGGGCGCTGCCGGCCCGCACCACCGGCGACAGCGGGTGCAGACGCGCCCATTCAGTGTCGCGCGACACAGGCGTGCTCGGCGGAGCGGAGACCAGGGCCATCAGAGGCCGGTGGCCCGTGCCTCCCCGAGAACCGCCAGTCGGTCGCGGAGCCGCTCCGCCTCCTCCTGCGTCAGCCCGGGGATGCGCGCGTCAGTGGTGGCCGCGGCGGTGTGCAACTGCACAGTGGCGAGGCCGAAGAGACGGTCGATCGGCCCGGCGCTGACGTCGATGAGCTGCATCCGACCGTAGGGCACCACCGTGATCTGCCGGAACAGAAGCCCGCGGCGCACGATCAGGTCGTCCTCGCGTTCAAGATAACCCCACGACCGGTAGCGCCCGCGAAGCACCGCCCACTCGATCACGCCGATCACCAGCTCAGCCACCAACACGGGCACCCCGGCGCTGGCATGACCGAAGATCCACGCGGGTACGAGCGCCGCGACTGCCAGGGGCAAACCGGTGATCAACAGCGACACCTGACGCGCTGTCCACATCCGCGGCGACGGCCGGTGGAATTGTGTCTCGTCGAGAATGGTCGCGGTCACGGACCACAGTCTCGCATCACGCGCTCGATGTGCTCTCTTTCAGGAGCGCTCGGTCGCCCAACCGCGCATTCAAGTCCAGTCGCGGCATCGGCGTGCCCGTTCGACGGCCACGTTACCATCGGGCGATCACTGGGGAGTCGCCAAGTGGTAAGGCACCGGACTTTGGATCCGGCATTCGAAGGTTCGAATCCTTCCTCCCCAGCCTCGGATGGGCGCGGTCTTCCAGGCGCCAGTCATCTTCTCATCGACGACGAGACGCCATTCGCTGACGCCCAAAAGACATGCGTGCCCATCACCTCAACTCCGACGGTATCGAATGATCGCGAGCGGAGCGAACACCGACACAATCGCGGCAGCCCACAGCAACGCGCGCGCCACAAAGAACATCGTGTCGTGGCCCAGCAGCGTGGGGGCGACATCTCCGAGCGTCCAGGCGCGAACTGCATCCACCATGGGCGTGATGGGCTGGTTCTCCGCGAAGACGCGCACCCAGCTTGGCATCGTCGCAACGGGCACGTAGGCGCTCGACAGGAACGTGAACGGGAACACCACCATCGACATCTGTTGCGCCGCCTGGCCGGTTCGCGCGAAGAGTCCCAGTGTGATGAACACCGAGCCGGAAGGCCACCGCAAACAGCAGGCACAGGCCACAGGTGGCCAGGCCTTCAGCAGGACGCCGGCGGAGGCGCTGGCTGCGCTCGAACGCCGCGCCACACAACTCCGGCCGAACATCGCCGAGCTGGACCGCGACCTCCACGACCAGTCTGGGCCGCCGCGATTGTTCCTGCTGGAGTCTGATTATCTGAGTGCAATGGCGACGGCCGAGCTCACCTGGGTGAGCGGCGTCATCGACGATCTGCGCAACGGCAATGTGACCTGGAGCTTCGAGGAGATCGCCGAGCTGGCCCAGCACTTCCTGCCTCCGGACTAGCCCGGGTGAGTCGGGAAACGCTAGGCCACGCCGCCCGGCTTGATCACCATCAGGAAGATGATCGTCAGCAGGAGGATGGTGAGAGCGATCCCACCCGTCTTGGTACGCCGCAGCAGAGCCAGGACCTGAGCGGGCGGGGGCGCGGTGGCCAAGGCGGGGTCGCGGGTCAGCTCGACCAGCTTGGCCGTCGCCGGGACCTGGTTCAGGACGGCGATGCCGAGCGCGATGAGGTAGAGGACGATCCCCGCCACCAGCCAGCGGTTGCCGAAGAGGTTGAGGTTCTCCGCGATGATCAGGCCGATGCCACTGACCACCATCGTCAACGCGACCGGGATGATCAGTCCCCGCTCCATCTTCTCGCTCAGCAGCATGGCGAACCCGATCCCGGCGGGCGGGCCTTGAGGGTCGGCTCCATCAGAGGAAAGACGAACGTGCGGCCGAAGGCGATGATCGCCGCGGCAATG
>CATPCA010000124.1 GCA_955652545.1 Candidatus Dormiibacterota bacterium | reverse complement strand
GGATAGGGGACGGGGGTGGGGCAGGCGGTGATGGGGCTGGCCGAGGTCACCGGCGGTGGCGTGGTCGCAACCGGTCCGCCGCTCTTGGTCGGCGGCACACTCCGCCCCGGTCCCAACGCCCCACCGGGCGTGGCCGGGGTGCCCGGCGCCACGGTACCGGTCGAGCCGGTCGCCGTTCCTGTCACCCCGCCGCCGGAGCCGACCACGGCGCAGGCGATGCTGGTGCCCTGGTTGGCCGGCTGCGGCACGCCGATGAGGAGCACCCCGCCGTCGGGCGGGTCGTCGCTCATGTGCGCGCCGGTCAGCTTCCCGGGCGAGGGGCCCGTCGACGTCGCCCACGACGAGCCATCCCAGGTCCACGCGTCGGCGAGCGTCGATCCCGACGCCGACACGCCGCCATACATCACGGTGAGACCCGTGGTGGAGTCGAATGCCATCGCCGCGTTGGTCCGTGCACTGGGGTACCCGGCGCTCGAGCCCACCCCGCCCTGCCGTGCGTTGCGCAGCGCCAGGAACGTGCCTGCCGCGCCGAGGGCGACGACCACCGCCAGGACGGTGGCAAGGGCTTGGGGCCAGCGGCGCGCGTACACCGTCCCCACCGCCTCGACGCTGGGCACGCGATCGGCGTAGTTGGCAGTGGAGCGGGGGGCGCGCAGGTCGTCGAAGGCCGCGGAAAGGTCCCTGTCGTCCGGGTCGCTCATGGCTCTGCCCGCAGAGTCGCGCGCACATGTTCGAGCGCGCGATGGGTCGCCATCCGCGCCGCACCCTCACGCATGTTCACCACCGCCGCCACCTCGGCGTAGCTCAGCCCGGCTGCCACGCGCAGGCCCACCAGCTGACGGTCGCGTTCGTGGAGCGATTCGATCGCCGCGCACACAGAGCGCAGGTCGCCGCGCACCTCGGCGGTCTCCTCGACGGTCGAGGGAAACTCGCGGTTGTGGCCGATGCGGCTGAGCAGCGAGCGGCGACGCCCCTCACGGCGGTACTGGTCGATCACGGCGTTGCGAGCGATCCGGAACAGCCAGGTGCGCACGCCGTCGGGCTCGGGCCGGACCCGCTCGTAGGCTGCGAACGCCGCAGCGAAGACGTCGCCGGTGACATCCTCGGCAGTGGCCGGGTCGCGCAGCTGGGAGACGCAGAAGCGGAAGACGGCGTCGGCATGCTCTCGATACACCTCCTCGAAGGGTGTCACCGCCCCCTGAACCGCTCTGGTCATGGCGGCGATCATCGACTGCACAAACGCCGCTGCGTGCGATCCGTCACAAACCGGGGAGCCACGACTGCCGTCGCTACACTGCCGAGAGCCACGCAAGGAGCATGCGTTTGAACGAAGCGCCTCAGCCCAAGAACCCCGAACGCCTCGAACTGGAGGCGCTGACCGCCCTCCAGCCGGGCTTCGCCCGCCTCATGCCCGAGATCGGGGCCCGGATGTGGAAGGCGTACCACGCCGGCCAGGCGCAGAACTGGCCGCTGGCCACCTGGCAGCTCAAGGAGATGCGCAAGCTCTTCCGCCTCGGCAACGTCACGCGTCCCAAATACGAGCACGACGTCGAGGCGTTCGTCGAGGAGGACCTCGGCCCGCTCTTCGCCGCGTGCGACGCGGGCGACCTGGCCGCGTTCGAGCGTGCCCACAATGACGCGGTCGAGGCGGCCAACGACTACCACCGACGCTGGAACAAGGGGTTCCTCGTGTGGAAGGTGCCCCATCAGCCACCAGATGACCTGGTTCTCGAGCCGCAGGACCAGGACTGAGCCGGGCGACACGTTTGTCCGCATCTGCTACACCACGACGATGCGAGCGGGGGTCGGCGAGATGCTGGAGACGCTGCGTCGTGGCGGCATTCGCGACGAGCGTGTCCTCGAGGCGATGGCGGCGGTGCCGCGGGATCTGTTCGTCCCCAGCGCGCTGATCGGCGAGGCCTACGCGGACAAGGCCCTGGCCATCGAGTGCGGGCAGAGCATCTCTCAACCGCTGATGGTCGCCGCCATGGTCGAGGCGCTGCAGATCCGCGAGGGCGACAGCGTGCTGGACGTCGGCACCGGCTCGGGCTACCAAGCGGCGGTGCTCGTCGCCTGCGGAGCGAAGGTCGTCGGCATCGAGCGCGTCGCCGAGCTGGCCCAGGGCGCGCGCCAGCGCCTCGCCGCCGCCGGTGCCGACGTCGTCGTGCACGTCGGCGACGGCAGCCGCGGGCTGCCCGACCAGGGTCCTTTCGACGCCATCGTTGTCGCCGCGACCGCCCCGCGCATTCCCGTCGCACTGCCCCGCCAGCTCCGCGACGGCGGCCGCCTGGTCATCCCGCTGCATCGCAATGGCGATGAGATGGACGAGCTGGTGCGCCTCCGCGTGGTCGATGGTCGCTGGGTCACCGAGACCCTGGGGCCGTGCCGTTTCGTCCCCCTGATCGGTGACGACGCGTATCCGCGCGGCTGATTCAGGCGGCGGGGACCCGGAACATCCGCACCAGCGGCCCGCCACCCGTGCGCTCGACCGCTTCACCGGCGGCGTCGCCGAAGGCCGCCTCGAGCACCATGCGCACCTCGGTGTCGGCGGCGGGCTGGTCGAGCCGGGTGCGGGTCATGGTCACGGCGTACTGGTCGACGCCCTCGTCGGTGTTGGGGTAGCGCGACCGCGTGATGGCCACACGCAGGCCGAGCTCGGCGATGTCGAGCTGATGGCGCCCTGGAACCTTGATGCCCAGCGGGCTGCTGAAGTCCTCGTCGGCACGTTCGCGCAGGCCCTCGAGCTGCGCCGCCATCCCGACGCCACAGCGCTCTCTCATCGCCTCAGCCTAGCGCCATCGAGGGCGTCCACACGTTTAGCATGGGCCTGCCCCGCGGTACGACACCTGGGACGGCGTTCGTGAGAAACGCCCACTATCCGATCTCCCCTTGTTCGCCATCCCCGGAGGGATTCATTCAATGGCCAAGACAGTCGGCATCGACCTCGGCACCACCAACAGCGTCATCGCCGCCATGGAGGGCGGCGAGCCCGTGGTCATCGCCAACGCAGAAGGCGGCCGCACCACCCCATCGGTGGTCGCCTTCACCAAGACCGGCGAGCGACTCGTCGGCACCCTCGCCCGCCGCCAGGCGGCGGTCAATCCCGAGAACACCATCTCGTCGATCAAGCGCTTCATGGGGCGCAAGCTCGACGAGGTCAGCACGGAGGCCAAGCAGGTCCCCTACAAGGTCGTCACCGGCAAGGATGGCCGTGTCGAGATCGAGGTGGTGGGGCAGAGGTACACCCCTGAGCAGATCTCCGCGATGATCCTTCAGAAGCTCAAGACGGACGCCGAGTCGTACCTCGGTGAGAAGGTGACCGAGGCGGTCATCACGGTCCCCGCGTATTTCAACGACGCACAGCGGCAGGCCACCAAGAACGCCGGCCAGATCGCCGGGCTGAACGTGCTGCGCATCATCAACGAGCCCACCGCCGCGGCCCTTGCCTACGGGCTCGACAAGAAGGTCAACGAAAAGATTCTCGTGTTCGACCTCGGTGGCGGCACCTTCGACGTCTCCATCCTCGAGGTCGGCGAGGGGGTGTTCGAGGTCAAGGCGACCAACGGTGACACCCACCTCGGTGGCGACGACTACGACCGCCGTGCCGTCGACTGGCTCGCGGACGAGTTCAAGAAAGACCAGGGCATCGACCTGCGCAACGACCGCCAGGCCTTGCAGCGCCTCACGGAGGCCGCGGAGAAGGCGAAGATCGAGCTGTCGCAGCGGATGGAGACGGAGATCAATCTCCCCTTCATCACCGCCGACGCGTCGGGGCCGAAGCACCTCGCGATCACGCTGTCGCGCAGCAAGTTCGAGCAGCTCACCGCGGACCTCACCGAGCGCTGCCGCAAGCCGTTCGAGGAGGCCCTCAAGGACGCCGGCCTCACGGCCAAGGACCTTGACGAGGTCATCCTGGTCGGGGGATCGACGCGCATGCCGGTGATCCAGGAGTTGGTCAAGTCGCTGACCGGCAAGGAGCCGCACCGCGGCGTCAACCCGGACGAGGTGGTGGCGATCGGCGCCGGCATCCAGGGGGGCGTGCTCAAGGGCGAGGTCAAGGACGTCCTCCTGCTCGACGTCACGCCCCTCTCGCTCGGGATCATGACCGAGGGCGAGGTCAACACCAAGCTCATCGAGCGCAACACCACCATCCCGACATCGAAGTCGCAGGTGTTCTCGACCGCGTCGGACAACCAGAACTCCGTCGAGGTGGTCGTTCTCCAGGGTGAGCGTCCATTGGCGCGCGACAACCGCATCCTCGGCACGTTCAACCTCGACGGCATCGCGCCGGCGCCACGCGGCATGCCCCAGATCGAAGTCGCCTTCGACATCGACGCCAACGGCATCCTCAACGTGAGCGCCAAGGATCGGGGCACGGGCAAGGAGAACCGGGTGACCATCACCGGCTCGACGACGCTCGACAAGAGCGAGGTCGAGCGCATGGTCAAGGAGGCGGAGGCCAACGCCGACGAGGACCGAAAGCGGGCCGAGGGGATCGAGATCAAGAACCGCGGCGAGAACCTCGCCTACCAGGCGGAGAAGGCGCTCACCGACGCCGGCGACAAGGTGCCGGCCGACGTGCGCAGCGACATCGAGGCCAAGGTCAAGGCGGTGCGCGACGCCATCGGCACCGGCGACAGCGACGCCATCAAGCGTGCCACCGACGACCTGCAGGGGTCGATTCAGAAGATCGGCGAGGCGGTGTACGCGCAGGCGGGTGCTTCCACGGATGGCGGCGGCTCCAATGGTTCACCGGGTGGTGACCAGGACGCTGCGCCGCCGGCCGGCGAGGACGTCGTCGACGCCGAGTTCAAGGAGGTCTGATCCCCGACCGGGGATCAAAGCCCGGCGCCGTCATCGCGACGGTGCCGGGCTTTTTGCAGCCACGCAACGGGCGCTGCAGAGCTCTGGTTGTTGCACCGACCAACAACACGTTGCCCAAACGCTCTAGGTAAGAGCAAAATCGGGCCTGCCTGACGCCCTTGGCGGCGTCACCTGGAGAGGAGGCTGACCGATATGGCGCGAGCATTCGAAGACACGGCGCTCCGGACGCCGGAGAACGTAGCGCCGCAGATTGCGGACCCGGCTCCGCTGGGGCTGGCCGGCTTCGCCTTCACCACCCTGCTGCTGTCGCTGGTCAATACCCAGATCCTGCCCAAGAGCACCGAGGTCCTGGTCCTGTCCATGGCGCTCACCTTCGGCGGCCTGGCGCAGTTCGTGGCCGGGATGTGGGCCTTCAAGCGGGGCAACACGTTCGCGGCGACGGCCTTCACCTCGTACGGCGCCTTCTGGCTGAGCTTCTACCTGCTGGTCGTGGTGTTCATCCCGCTGGTGCCCAAGACCGCCGGTGCCAGCGATGTCAGCAACTTCGTCGGCTGGTACCTGTTGGCGTGGGGCGTCTTCACCGCCTACATGTTCGTCGCCTCGCTGGCCGGCGCCCGTGCCGTGCAGCTGGTGTTCCTGCTGCTGGCCATCACCTTTGTGGTGCTCGCCATCGGCAACTTCGGCACCAGCTCGGGAACCATCCAACTGGGCGGCTACGTCGGCCTCGCCACCGCCGCGGCGGCGATCTACGCCTCCTTCGCGGACGTCGTCAACGCCAACTTCAAGCGGAAGGTGCTGCCCACCTGACCAACACAACTCACAACGACGCACCAGCGTCGCGCTAGGGTTTGGAGGAGACCACCCCGATGGCTCAAGCTGCTTCTGACTCCACGATCGATGCCCTCCTCAAGGAGGGACGCACGTTCCCGCCCAGCGAGGAGTTCAAGGCACGGGCAAACGTTCGTGACGACTCGCTGTACCGCGAGGCTGAGGCGGATCTGGAGGCCTTCTGGGCGAAGCAGGCGGAGAAGTACCTGACCTTCTCGCGCAAGTGGGACACCGTCCTGGACTGGAAGCTGCCCTTCGCGCGCTGGTTCGTCGGCGGCACCATCAACGCGAGCTATCAATGCCTCGACCGCCATGTGGAGAATGGCCGCGGCGACCGCACCGCCTACCTGTGGGAAGGCGAGCCCGGTGACACGCGCACCATCACCTACGCGGAGTTGCTCGAGCAGGTCTGCAAGTTCGCCAACGCGCTCCGCGACCTCGGGGTCAAGAAGGGCGACCGTGTCGGCATCTATATGGGCATGGTCCCCGAGCTGCCGGTGGCGATGCTGGCGTGCGCGCGCATCGGTGCGGCTCACTCGGTCGTGTTCGGTGGGTTCTCGGCCGAAGCCGTCGCCGACCGGATGAACGACTCGGGGTCGGTGCTGTTGATCACCCAAGACGAGGCCTGGCGCCGTGGCAGCACCGTCCCGCTCAAGCGCAATGTCGACGAGGCGCTCGCCAAGACGGAGACGATCCGCAATGTCGTCGTGGTCAGGCGCACGGGCAACGAGGTGCCGATGACCGAGAGCCGCGACCATTGGTACCACGACCTCGTCGCTGGCCAGCCGGCCACCTGCGAGCCCGAGGCGATGGAGTCCGAGGACCTGCTCTACACCCTGTATACGTCGGGGACGACCGCCAAGCCGAAGGGCATCAAGCACACCACCGCCGGGTACCTGCTGCAAGCGATGTACACACACGACCTGGTGTTCGACATCCAACCCGACACCGTGTTCTGGTGCGCAGCCGACATCGGCTGGGTCACCGGCCACACCTACATCGTCTACGGGCCGCTGGGCAACGGAGCCACGTCGGTCATGTACGAGGGCACCCCTGACTTCCCCGACAAGGATCGCTGGTGGGCGACCATCGAGAAGTACGGCGTCACCGTCCTGTACTGCGCGCCGACTGCTATCCGCACCTTCATGAAATGGGGCACGGAGTACCCCGAACGCCACGATCTCTCGTCGCTGCGCCTGCTCGGCACCGTCGGGGAGCCGATCAACCCGGAGGCGTGGATCTGGTACCGGCAGCACATCGGGGCGGGCAACACCCCCGTGGTCGACACCTGGTGGCAGACCGAGACCGGTGGGATCATGATCGCTCCGCTGCCCGGGGTCCTGACCCTCAAGCCAGGATCGGCAACCCGCCCGCTTCCCGGCGTCTTCGCGTCGGTCGTCGACGAGGAGGGCACGGAGGTGCCCGCAGGCCGTGCCGGGTACGCGGTGCTGACCCGCCCCTGGCCGGGCATGCTCCGGGGCATCTGGGGTGATGACGAGCGTTACAAGGAGACGTACTGGAACAAATACGGCGACAAGTACTTCGCCGGCGACGGCGCTCGCATCGACGAGGACGGCTACTTCTGGTTCATGGGTCGCGTCGACGACGTCATGAACGTCAGCGGCCACCGCATCAGCACCACCGAGGTGGAGTCTGCTCTCGTCGACCACCCCTCGGTGGCCGAGGCCGCGGTCACCGCCAAGGCGGACGAGCAGACCGGCCAGGCGATCGCCGCCTTCGTGACCGTGCGCGGCGGTATCCAGGAGAGCACGGAGCTGGCTGGCGAGCTGCGCGACCACGTCGGCAAGCTGATCGGCGCCATCGCCAAGCCGAAGTGGATCACGTTCACGCCGGAGCTGCCCAAGACGCGAAGCGGCAAGATCATGCGACGCCTGCTCCGCGACATCTCCGAGAACCGCCAGCTCGGTGACACCACCACCCTGGCCGACACCAACGTGGTCAACGAGCTGCAGACCCGCGCGGCAGCGGAGGCGGACAAGGAGGCGTAGCTACGGGACCTGGTCGATGCGGGTGAGCACCCAGTCGTAGTCACCGCTCATCACCGGTGCCTTGCAGTACGAGCACACGCCGCTGAGGTCGACATCCAACGGTGCGCCGCAGTTGGGACAGTGCTGCGCCATGGTACCGCCGTCGGGACGTGTGGTTGCCTTCGAGGAGCGCTCGAACAGCCAGTCCTCGTACCACTCGCCAACGCTGCGGTCGCCTCGCGTGATCTTGTTGGTGGTGTTGTCCACGTCGTAGTCCGCGCACGCGGCATGCATGCGCAGCTGGATGCGATCGTGATGGCTGTCGCTGCTGGCGTTGACGATCGTGGCATCGGCGAGCGCGAGGTTGTCGAGAACGTTGTGCTGGCCCTTGGCCACGTACTGCTCGATCTGGGCGCGGTGCTGGTCCCACAGCGTGTCGGACATCACCCGGCGGCTCTCCTCCGGTTTGCAGTCGCTCCACGCCTTCTCGATGATGAAGAACTCGCGCTGTGCCTGGTTGATGAACTCCGTCTGGTCGAACTCCGGGTCGTGGGCCTTGATCGCGGCCAGACCATCCGCAACGGTGTCCGGCGCCGCAGTCATCTGGCCCACGCCGAAGCCCGAGGGGACGCCCATCGGCCTGCTGTCGCCGTAGCCCGGCGTCCACCCCGTCGGCTGCGGGAGGCGCATCCCGCCGCCCGACATGCGCCGCCATGCGTTGAACGCCATCAGCAGAAGGAAGATGAAGATGAACGGACCGCCGCCGAAGAAGAGCACCGACAGAAGCCCGAGGGACCCGAACCCGCCGCCGCCGCCGCCGCCGTAGTAGCCGCCACCGCCGTAGTAGCCGCCGCCGCCGAAGCCACCGCCTCCCCCGCCGAAGCCCTGGCCGCCGCCGGCCCGCGCCAGGAAGGCGTGATGGATCAGCAGTTGCGCGGTGATCACTGGTGCTCCAAGCTGTCGCCTGGCGCCGGCGGCGGGTTGGGGTAGCCGTCGACCCTCTGCCGATCGGCCGCGACACCGCGGCCGAGGCGGGCAAAGATCACCTGCAGCAGGATCGGGATTGCGATGGCCACCACCCCAAGATAGAAGGTGGCCGCGTTCGGCAGGTTTTTCTCGTTGCTGAGGCCGTTGTAGCAGAACAATCCCTCGCCAAAGGAGATGACGATGACCACCAGCAGGCCGACCACGAGGACGATCTCCTGGTTGCTGTCGTGGAGC
>CATPCA010000123.1 GCA_955652545.1 Candidatus Dormiibacterota bacterium | reverse complement strand
CGTCACCGCCAGCCGCGCGCTTGCTGTCCATGCAGCCACCAGCCCAGATCCCGATGCCGCTGTGCCGCACTTCCTGCGGATCCTGGAGATCGATCGCTACGACGAGCAGGCGTATCTCGGGTTGGTGGCCGCGCTGGCCGATGCCGGTCGTCACGGCGAGGCACACCGCCACTACCTGAGCTACCACCACGCCATGGAGGATCTTGGCGTCGAACCCGCTCCGTTCCCGAGCGGTCGTCGCGGCGCGGTGTCGGCTCCGATGCGCACCCCAGCCGCCTTCAGCCAACATTAACGGACATCAGCGAAGGAGTTCGGTCATGCAGAAACGCTTGGTCACCCGCTATGCGACGAAGTCCGCGGAGGCGGCCGACGAGAACCAGCGGCGAGTCGAAGGTGTTTTCGAGGAGCTTGCCGCGACCGGGCCTGACAACGTGAGCTACATCGTTCTCCGACTCGCGGACGACTCCTTCCTCCACGTGTCCTTCCACAACCACGGCGATGACGAGGTCAACCCGATCAGCTCCACCTCGGCGTTCGCGCACTTCCAAGACGGCCACGCCGATCGCCGCGACGGAGGCGTCGACCAGCAGACAGCGACCCTCGTCGGCGCCTACATCACGGACATCGGCTGAGGCCTCCGCTGACCGTCAAGCAGTAGCCTACCGCCGATGACACGCGGCTCTCCGAATGCGAAGCCCACCGTGCGACGTCGGCGCGCGCCGCTCAACAAGGGGAGCTCCCACGAGCACCGGGTCGCAGTGGTCCAGCATCCCCCAGTTCTCCTCGACCTCGAGAAGACGACGGATCGCGCTATCGAGTTGATGGCGGAGTGCGCCCGCGAGGGCGCCGTGCTCGCGACGTTCCCGGAGGCCTTCCTGCCCGGCTATCCCGAGTGGGTCTGGCGGCTCAGACCGGGCGCGGACTTCACGCTCAGCAGTGAGATCCATCGACGGCTCATCGAGAACGCGGTCGACGTCGAGGCGGGCGGACTCGAACGAGTCCAGCGCGCGGCACGCGCCCACAACCTCACTGTGGTTCTCGGGATCAACGAGCGCGATGGCGCGTACAGTCGCAGCACGCTGTACAACACAGTAGTCGTGATCGGGTCTGATGGCGCGATTCTCAATCGGCATCGCAAGTTGATGCCGACGAACCCGGAACGCATGGTCTGGGGCCAGGGCGACGGCAGCGGCCTCAACGTCGTCGACACCCCGGCGGGTCGAGTTGGTGCACTCATCTGCTGGGAGAACTACATGCCACTCGCGCGCTTTGCGATCTACGCCCAGGGTCCGGATCTCTACATCGCCCCCACCTGGGATGAGGGCGAGACCTGGAACGCGACGATGCGCCACATCGCCAGCGAGGCGCGGTGCTGGGTCGTGGGGAACGGGACGTCGCTGCAGGCCCGCGATGTGCCCTCCGATTTTCCCGGTCGTGCCGAGCTGTTTCCCGACGATGACGAATGGATCAACCCAGGAGACTCAGTGATCGTCAGCCCCCTCGGGGAAATGGTGGCCGGCCCGCTGCACGCAGAACACGGCATTCTCTACGCGGAATGCGACCCGGCCGTGGCGGCGGCAGCGCGACGAACCCTCGACGTTGCCGGCCACTACGGCCGGCCGGACATCTTCCACCTCGAGGTCAACCGCGAGCACCGCACTCCGATCACCTTCGCGTTGCGGGACTGACCGCGGGTACAGTCGCCGGCGTGCCCCGATACGTTGCGCTGCTCCGAGGGGTCAACCTGGGCGCCACCAACAAGGTGCCCATGGCTCAACTGCGGACGGCCGTCGAATCGCTGGGACATACGGACGTCACGACGTACATCCAGAGTGGCAACGTCATTCTCACCAGTGCCGGCAGGGTCACGCCGGCGAGCCTCGAGAAGCTCATCGCCGCGACGTTCGGGATCGAAACTGCGGTGATGCTGCGCACCCCCGCCCAGCTCGCCAAGGCGCTGCACGCCAAGCCGTTTCCGCAGGCTGACCCCTCGCGGCTGCACATCGGGTTCATGGCGGCCAGGCCGACAGCGGCGGCGGTGGCCACCCTCGACACGCAACGTTTCCTGCCCGAGCAGTTCGCCATCATCGGCACGGAGTTGTTCCTGCACCTGCCCGCGGGCATGGGCACCACCAAGCTGCCCGCGTACCTCGGTCGAGCCCTCAAGGTTCCAACGACGATCCGCACATGGCGGACCGTCACCAAGTTGGCCGAGCTGGCAGGATGACCGCAGACCACGCGTGGCGTACAGTGCCGGCATGAGACCCCGCGCTCCAACTTGACGTTGGGGCCGGCTGCTGCGGTGGCCGGCCGCTTCCCTGGCGATTGTCCTCGCGATCGAATTCCTCGACGAGGTGGTCTTCGGTGTTCGCGAGGCGGCGTGGCCGTCGATTCGCGCTGAGCTCGGTCTCAGCTATGCCTCGATCGGGCTGCTGCTGACAGTTCCCACCCTGGTGTCGGGCGTGCTCGAGCCGCTGCTGGCACTGGGCAGTGGCTCGGGTCGCCGTCCCGCCATCATCACCGCGGGCGGAGTGGCCTTCGCGGCGGCGCTGCTCGTGGCTGCCGGCGCGGGGAGTTTCGGGTTGTTGCTGCTGGCGTTCGTGATCCTCTACCCGGCCTCGGGGGCGTTCGTCGCGCTCACCCAGGCAACGTTGATGGACACAGAGCCAGACCTCCACGAGAAGAACATGGCGCGCTGGGTGCTGGCCGGATCGCTGGGGGTGGTCGTCGGACCGCTGCTGCTCGCGGGCGCTCTTCGCGTCGGCCTCGGATGGCGATTTCTGTTCGTGGCGTTGGCGATGGCGACAATTCCGCTGGCCGTTCGCCGGCGACGGCGCCCGGTGGATCCGGAGGCTGCCGGCGCAACGTTCGCCGCCGCGATTCGCACCGCCGGTGCAGCGCTGCGCAACCGCGAAGTGCTGCGCTGGCTGGTGCTGCTGGAGGTCACCGACCTCCTCGGTGACGTCTTCGCGGGCTTCCTGGCCCTCTACTTCGTCGACGTCGTCCACGTGTCAGTGGGTGACGCTGCGTTCACCGTGGTGGTGTGGACAGTCGCCGGCCTTGCCGGTGATGCGCTGCTGGTCCCACTGCTCGGCCGAGTACGCGGACTCACCTACCTGCGTCTCAGCGCGATGGCCGTTGCGATCGCCTACCCGGCGCTGCTTCTCGTCCCGGCGCTGCCCGTGAAGCTGCTGTTGCTGGCGACTGTCAGCGTGCTGCACGCGGGCTGGTACGCGATCCCCCAGGCGCGGCTCTACACCGAGCTCCGCGACGACAGCGCCGTCGCCGTCGCCGTGTCCAACGTCGCCGGACTGGCCGGCGGAACGTTCCCGTTGATCATCGGTCTCGCGGCGGCGCAATGGGGCCTGGCGGCGGCGATGTGGCTGTGCGCCGCCGCCCCGTTGGCATTGCTGGTGATGCTGCCCCGGCGGCGGCGCCGACCGTTCAGGCGGCGAGGGCCGTCGCCTCCGACGCAGGTTCGAGAGCCACGCTGATCGCGTCCTCGACCCTGCCGGCGAGGTGGAACGTCATCTGGTTGCGCACGCTCTCCGGCACATCGTCGATGTCCTTCTCATTGCGACGCGGCAGGATGACCTCGGTCAGCCCCATCCGGTGCGCGGCGAGCACCTTCTGCTTGACGCCGCCGATCGGCAGCACCAGGCCCTGCAGGGTCACCTCACCGGTCATTGCCACCGTATGGCGCATCGGCCGCCCGGTGAGCAGGCTGACCATCGCGGTGGTCATGGCGATGCCTGCCGACGGACCGTCCTTGGGAACCGCGCCGGCGGGGACGTGCACGTGGAAGCTCTTGGCCGCAGCCGCCGGGTCGACACCCAGCTCCTTCGCGTGCGCCCGGATGTAGGACAGCGCGATCTGGGCGGACTCCTTCATCACGTCACCGAGCTGCCCGGTCAGCGTCAGCCCGGGCTTGCCCTGCATTGCCGTCGCCTCGACGAACAGGACATCGCCTCCGGCG
>CATPCA010000122.1 GCA_955652545.1 Candidatus Dormiibacterota bacterium | reverse complement strand
GGCGCGCATCGCCTCGCGACCCGCGGGTACTTCGGGGCGACGCTGGCGCCATGGCTTCACCTGGGCGCCTTCTCATTCACCTCGTGAGGCGGCTCGCGGTCCTGCCTGCGCGCAGCCCGTGGTTGGTGGCGCTGGTGGCAGTTGCGGTTCTCACCGTGATCCGCAATCTCGTCGGCCTCGACAGCGCACCGCAGGGCGCCTACGTCGACGAGACCTCGATCGGCTACAACGCATGGGCGATCAGCACCCATGCCGTCGACGAGCACGGAGCCTATCTTCCCCTCTACTTCACGGCGTTTGGCGAATACAAGAACCCCGTGTACGTCTACGTGCTCAGCGCGTTCCTTCGCGTGCTGCCGCTCACGGTCACGACCGAGCGCCTCCCCGCAGCGATCTTCGGGCTGCTGACATGCCTGTTCATCACGATGATCGCGTGGCGGCGCAGCCGGTCACTGCCGCTGACGACCCTGGTGCTGGCGCTGGCGGCGCTCACCCCATGGCTGACCGTCGAGAGCCGCGTCGGGTTCGAGGTCATCTCCATCGTCGCCGTGATCTCGGGCGCATTGCTCTGCCTGTCGATTGCGCAGGACAGCGGGCGATGGGGATGGTACGCGGGTGCGGGAACGCTGCTGGGCATCGCGGTGTTCGCCTACAGCACCGGCCGCGTGGCCGTGGTGCTCCTCGGTATTGCGCTGGTCCTCGCCAATGGCACACGATGGAAGAACCGGGCGCGATGGTGGATCATCACCCTGGTGCCAGTGGTGGCCGCCTACGGCGTGCTGGCGGCGTGGAGCGCCCAGCACCCGGGCGCGATCACGGCGCGGTTCAACGCAATCAACATCTGGTCCGACGGTGCGCCCATCCCGACCGTCGCCGGCAGGTTCCTCCGCAACTACGTCACCTACTTCGGTCCCGACTTCCTCTTCATCAGCGGCGACCACAACGTGCGCCACAACACGCAGTTCTCGGGAATGCTGCTGTGGATCGCGTTGCCCCTGCTGCTCGCCGGGCTGGTGGCGGCGTGGCGTCACCGCGATCAGCCGTTCGTGCGCTTCGTGGCCCTGGGCCTGCTGGTGGCACCGGTCAGCGCAGCCCTCACCAACGAAAGCGTTCCTCACGCGGTGCGCGCGGCGGTGATGCTGCCGTTTCTGCTCGTGGGGTGCGTCGAGGGCATGGTCTTCGTTGCAGACCATGCAGTGGCGTGGCGGCGGGTCGCCGGCGCCGCTGTCGCCGCTGTCGCCCTGGCCATCGCCATCGAGGGAGTGCTGTTCACCGTCGACATGTACGCCGCCTGGCCGGCGCGCTCGGCCACCGCGTTCGATTCCGGGGAGATCAACGCCATCGCGCGCGCGTCGGGACTGCGCGGCGGCCGGCAGCTGCTCCTCTCCATCAACCTCGACCAGCCATACATCCAGGCCGCTTTCGCGCTGCGGCCGCCGCCGCCGCACACCTTCGTGGCCAACTCGGTGTTCCCGCTGCTCACCGAGATGAACATGACGCTGTTCGACCCGGCGAATCCACCGTCAGACCCGGGCGCCATCGTCGTGCTCAACGCCGGTGACCCGATCCCCGTCGGTGCCCAGCTCCTCTTCGTGGAGGTCACCCCATCAGCGTCCCTGTACGGCGGACCACTTCAGCTCCCGCTGGTCACCGTGCTCGTCTACCGCCTGCGCTGACCCTGCCGCCGGCAGCCGAGGACGCGGATTCGCCCCTCACATGTATGGTTCGTTTCTTGCAGTCAGGGAGAGTGGCATGAACGATGTCGTCATCATCGAGGCGGTGCGCACGCCTCTGGGCCGCGGCAACCAGAAGAACGGCGACCTCCGCGACGTGCACCCGCTGCGGCTCGCGGCGCATGTGCTGCGAGAGGTCGTCGGTCGCGCCCGCCTGGACCCCGCGCTGGTTGACGACGTGGTCATGGGGTGCGTCAGCCAGACCGGTGAGCAGTCGATCAACATCGCCCGTCAGGCGGTTCTCCTCGCCGGCTTTCCCATCGAGGTTCCCGCCACCACCGTCGACCGCCAATGCGGCTCCTCGCAACAGGCGGTGCATTTCGCTGCCAATCTCATCCAATCGGGCGTCTGCGACATCACCATCGCCGCGGGGGTCGAGAGCATGAGCCGCGTCCCCATGGGCAGCACGGTGCTCCAGGGTCCCGGCAGTCCCTACCCGCCCGAGTTGCTCGAGCAGTACGACCTCGTCAACCAGGGGCTTGCCGCGGAGATGATCGCCGAGCAGTGGCGAATCAGCCGCGAGCAGGCGGACGCGTATGCCACGGAGTCGCACCGCCGCGCCGCGGCAGCGCAGGCGGCCGGCTATTTCGACAGGGAGATCGCGCCCTTCGTCATCGGCGAGAACGGGGAGAGCCAGGTGGTCTCGCAGGACCAGGGGATCCGGCCGTCCACGTCCGTGCAGACGCTGGCTCAGCTGCAACCGTCGTTCCGCCCCGATGGCATCCTCCACGCCGGCAATTCGTCGCAGATCACCGACGGCGCCGCCGCCATCCTTCTGATGTCACGTGCCCGCGCGCACCAACTCGGGCTACGGGCACGCGCCACCATCCGCTCCCAGGCTGTCGTCGGCGTCGACCCGGTCACCATGCTGACCGGTCCGATTCCCGCCACACGCAAGGTGCTCGAGCGCGCGGGGCTGGCCATCGAGGACATTGACCTCTTCGAGGTCAACGAGGCGTTCGCCCCCGTGGTCCTGGCTTGGGAGCATGAGCACCACCCCGACATGGCCAGGGTTAACGTCAACGGTGGCGCGATCGCCCTGGGTCACCCGCTCGGGGCCAGCGGCGCGCGGCTCATGACCACCCTCCTCCACGAGCTCGAGCGTCGGGATGCCCGCCTCGGCCTCGAGACCATGTGCTGCGGAGGCGGCCTGGGAACGGCGACCATTGTCGATCGCGACGCCTGACGCGTTCTCCGCAGGGGTCACGCTTCTGTCGCAGAGTGGCCGAAGCTTCGAGGGCGATTGGTATGCTCAGCCGGCTTTGCGCCTCACCACCATGACCGATTGCCTGCCAGTGCGATGAAGAAGGTCCTGATCATCGAGGACTATTACGCCCTCGCCGACATCGAGTCGCTGCTCTGCACCATGGAGGGGTATGAGGTCCGCGTCGCCAAGAGTGGCGATGAAGGGTTGAGCGTTTTCACCGACTTCAAGCCCGACCTGGTCCTCCTCGACCTGATGCTGCCGGGTGAGTTGAGCGGTACACAGGTGCTCGAGCGCATCCGCGCCGAGCATGGCGAGGCCGCCAGGGTGCTGGTGGTCAGCGCGCTGGTGAACGCCACGACCACGCCCAAGCTCGAGGCCTACGGCAACGTCCAGACGCTGGCCAAGCCCTTCAAGATCAAGGAACTCGCCTCGCGCATCCAATCGATGCTCGCGGCCTGACCAGCACCCGGCAGACATGCGCGCCGAACCGCCGCCGCCATCTGGGCGTGACGAGAGTTGGCCGCGCTCAGGGCGCCGGACGATCCCGCAGCGACGGTGCCCGTACCTCGAGCAGATCATTCGGGAGCCGGCGATGCTGGGGATGCTGACGCGCTACAAGGCAGACTGCCACGTCGACCGCCGCACCCACAACTTCACCGGACGCCACCCGGTGCCACCGTGCATCAGCGACGCCACGACCTGTCACCTCTATCGTGAGAAGTGGGCCGAGGAGAGCCACCTCATCGATCGCTACCGCGACTGAGCTGCCGCCACCGGGAGCCGCGGCTCCATCTCCAGTGCGCCGGGGCCGTCCATGTCACCGCTGCCGTAGACGGCGAAGTACCGCGATTGCGGATGGTGGAGAACGATCGCCGCGGTCGACTGTTCAGGCACCAGCTGGTACCCCTGGGTCAGCTCGACGCCGATGAGGTCGGCGGGGACGATCCGGAAGAACGTCTCGTGGTCCTCGAGGTCGGGACACGACGGATAGCCCCATGAGTAGCGGCGGCCCTGCTCAGCGTCGAGGCTGAGCTCGTCGCGGATCCGCTGATGCAGCCATTCGGCCGTGGCCTCGGCCATCTGCGTGGCAAACCCATGTACGCGGAGCATGTCGTCGTACTCACCGTCACGCTGCAGCTGAGCGCTCAGCTCCGAGGCGCCAGGGCCCGTGGTGACCAGCTGGAGAGCCACGACGTCGCGCTCGCCATCCTTCGCCAGGTCGATCGGGCGCACGTAGTCGGCGAGGCAGAGACGGTTCTGGGCGCGCTGTCGCGGGAAGGCGAAACGCGCCAGCTCGACATCGTGGCGTTCCGGGTCGTAGATGACCACCGTGTCTCCGTCGGCGAGCGCCGGCCAGTACCCGTACACGGCCTGCAGGCGCAGCCAGTCGCCCTGTCTTGCCTCATCGATCGAGCGCGCCAGTCGCGGCTCGAGCTCCTCCTCGAGCAGGGTCGCCCACCGCACCGGGTCGTGCACGCCCTTGAACTGCCAGCTCATCTTGAACAGTGAGTTGCGATCGATACAGGGTATGACGGCGTCGAGGTCGATGTTGTCCAGCCGGCGTGGACCCCAGAACGGCGGCACCGGCAAAGCCACATCCGTTCGGGTGTCGCTGCGCGGTGCAACCGGGGCGCCGTCGGTCTGGACAGCCGCCGCATGGCGCCGCGCGTCGCGCTCACCATCACGCTCAGCCTGGTGAACGGCCTCGTCCCGGATTCGCTCGACCAGAGCAACCCGGCGCGGCTCGTCGCGCAGCTGCTCGACGGTGTCGAGACCTTCGAAGGCGTCCTTGCAGTAGAAGACACCCGGGTCGTAGATGCTGCCGTCGTCGAGAGTGAGGATGCGCCGGCCGAAGCCGCGGTTGATGGCAGCGCCACCGATGATCACCGGGAATTCCAGGCCGCGCGCGGAGATCTCGTGCAGGCAGAGTGGCATCTGCTTGCTCGTGCTCACCAACAGCGCGCTCAAGCCGATCACGTCCGCCTTGACCTCGACGGCGCGGTCGATGATCGCCGTCATCGGCACCTGCTTGCCGAGGTCGTGCACGGTGTAGCCGTTGTTGCTGAGGATCGTGTTGACCAGGTTCTTGCCGATGTCGTGCACATCGCCGTAGACGGTGGCGAGCACGACGGTGCCCTTGGAGGTGCCCTCAACACGGTCGAGGTACTTCTCGAGCTGTCCGACCGCGCGCTTCATCACCTCGGCGCTCTGCAGCACGAAGGGAAGGATCAGCTCGCCTGCGCCGAACCGGTCGCCCACCTCCTTCATCGCCGGCAGCAGCACCTCGTTGAGGACCAGCACCGGGTCGCGTTCGGCGACGGCGAGGTCGATCTGCTCCTCGATGCCGTCGCGCCGGCGCTGGAGGATCTGCGCATGGATCCGCGCGGCCGGGTCCATGCCCGCGTACGGATCCGCGCTGCTCTCGACAGCGGCACTGTCGCCGGCGCCGTCGAAGTGCGCGATGAAGCGCGCCAGCGAGTCCTCACGTCGGTTGAAGATGAGGTCTTCGGCAAGCTCACGTTCGGTGGCCCCGATCTCCGCATACGGGGTGATGTGAGCGGGGTTGACGATGGCCGCATCCAGACCAGCCTGCACGCAGTGGTAGAGGAAGACGCTGTTGAGGCAGGGCCGGCTCGCCACCGACAGACCGAAGGACACGTTGGAGACTCCGAGGACGGTCCCGACGCCGGGAAGCAATTCCTTGATACGCCGGATCCCCTCGATGGTCTCGTGCGCGGAGTCGATGTACTCGGCCTCACCGGTCGCCAGCGTGAAGGTCAGTGCGTCGAAGAGAAGCTGCTCGGGTCGCAGGCCGAACTCCTCGCAGGCAAGATCGCGGATCCGCGTGGCTACGGACAGCTTGCGTTCGGAGGTGTTGGCCATGCCCGCCTCATCGATCGTCAGAGCGATGACACACGCACCGTGGTCGCGCACCAGCGGCAACACGCTCTCGCAGCGGGTGCGGCCGTTCTCGAGGTTCACGCTGTTGATCACTGCCCGCCCGGGATTGGACTCGAGCGCGGCGCGGATGACATTGGCGTCGGTGCTGTCGATGATCAGCGGCGCGTCGACGGACATCTCGAGCCCACGCACCACCTCACGCATCTGCTCGGCCTCGTCGGCGCGCTCGGTGACGGCGACGCACACATCGAGTGCGTGTGCCCCGCCTTCCGACTGTCCGCGACCGATGGCGACGATGCCGTTGTAGTCCTCATCGAGCAGCAGCCGCTTCACTGCCCGCGAGCCTTGCGCGTTGACGCGTTCGCCGATGAGCAGCGGCGCGGGTTGCTGGCGCAGCTCGAGGTCGCTCATCGCGCTGGCCAGGCGCGGCACGCCGTCGCCACGGCGTTCGGGAGCGGGCAGCGACCCCACCCGGCGAACCAGCTCGGCGATGTGCTCGCTCGTGGTCCCGCAACAGCCGCCCACCGCGGCCACGCCGAGCCGGCGGACGAAGTCCTCGAGCTGGATTCCCATGTCGACAGCCCCCAGCGGGAAATGCGCCCGCCCCCCAACGTTGGAGGGGATGCCGGCGTTGGGGATGCACGTCACCGGCACGGAGCTGCGTTCGGTGAGCACACGGATGCCGTCGCGCATCAACTCAGGGCCCGTCGAGCAGTTCAGCCCGATGAGGTCGACGCCGAGCGAGTCGAGGATGGCCACCACCGCTCCGGGCTGGGTTCCGAGGAGCATGGTTCCACTGGTGTCGAGCAGGCTGACGGAAGCCTGCACCGGGACGGTGACGCCGGTGCGGGCGAACGCCTCGCGACAGCCGAGGATCGCTGCTCTCACCTCGAGGATGTCCTGCGCGGTCTCGATGATGAGCAGGTCGCTGCCACCCTCGACCAGGCCCTGTGCCTGTTCGGCGAAAGCCTCCACCAACGCTGCGAAGCTGATGTCGGACAGCGTCGGATCGCTCGACGAGGGCAGGTAGCCAGACGGCCCCATGCTTCCCGCGACGAATCGCGGATGCTCTGCGGTGCTGTACTCATCGCAGAGGCGCCGCGCGATGGCGGCCGCCTGCCGGTTCAGCTCCAGGGTGTGCTCGGCCTGTCCCCACTCGCTGAGGCGCAGACGCGTGGCCTGGAAAGTGGCGGTCTCCACGACGTCGCAGCCCACCTCGAGGAACGAACGATGCACCTTCTCGACCAGGTGCGGGGCATGCAGGACAAGACCGTCCATCCAGCCTTCGAGCTTCGGGCCGCCGAAATCGTCGGCGGTGGGCTCGAATGACTGCAGGCCGGTGCCCATGGCCCCGTCATAGACGAGGACACGCCGACTGAGGGCTTCGAGAAAGGAGCGGCGATGGATCGCCGGTGTCTGGGTCATTCACTCTCCTGTGAATTCACCTGATTCTACCGGCGATTCCACTTCTCGCGGCCGCAATCGTGGCGGTGGCCATGTTACCCTCGCCCGCGTTGCGGACCCCACCGCACAGCATTTCGGGGAGATCCTCTTGGCCCGACGTCCACCTCGGCCCGGCGGCGCCCGCCGCCGCGGTCCCGCACGCCGCCGCGATCCCGCGGCCGCGGCGGAGGCGGCCGAGGTCAAGGAGGAGACGATCGAGATGGACGCGACGGTCGTCGAGCCGCTCCCCAACGCCATGTTCAAGGTCAAGCTGCTCACCGGCCAGGAGGTCCTCGCCTACACCGCCGGCAAGATGCGCAAGTTCTACATCCGCATCCTCATCGGCGACAAGGTGCGCGTCGAGCTGAGCCCGTACGACCTCACCCGCGGTCGGATCACCTTCCGCTACAAGTAACGCGCGGATGGCGGTCTACGTCATCGTCATCGTGCTCGTTGTGCTGCTGCTGTTCGCAGCCTATCGCTCGCTCGGAGGCTCGGCGCCGCGACCCGCCGACACACCGGCGCTGCTGACCTCTTTGCAGGCACAGCTGCGCGCGTCCCTCGATGGACTGTCGTCGTGGGCGGACGCACCCCCGCCTCGTGTCGTGGACGAGGAGGCGGCCCGCGCCGGCCGTCGCCGCACCACCGGCATCCAGCAGACTCTCGACAGTCTGCCGCCGGTTGCCGACCTCGCCGAGGACGACGCCGCGGCCCGCGCGTTGCTGGTCGCCGCTGCCGAGGACGCAGCGTGGGCATGGCGCATCGTGCAGGCCGACGGCGTCAGTCCCGGGCTCGGGGCCGCGGTGATCGTGTTGCGCGACCACGCCGCCGAATGTTGCGCGGCTGCGGAGGGTCTACTTGGCCACGCGGCGGGAGGCGAACCAGGCGACGGTCTGTGAGAGTCCCTCAGCAAGGCCGACGCGCGGACGCCAGTCGAGCAGCTCGGCAGCGCGCGAGATGTCGAGGACGGAGCGACGCTGCTCGCCCGCCATCCCCGGCCCATGCTGCGGCGCGCGTGACACGCCGGCGGCGCGCGCGATGTGCGCGTAGAGCTCGTTGACGTCGCATTCAACGCCGGTCCCGATGTTGAAAGCACCGAGGTGCGTGGTCTGCGCGGCCCGCAGGTTGGCGGCGACGACGTCGTCGACGTGGACGTAGTCACGGGTCTGGCTGCCGTCCCCGTTGATGACGGGGTCGCGGCCGGCCAGGAGACGTTCGGCGAAGATCGCCACCACCCCCGCCTCCCCGTGCGGATCCTGCCGCGGTCCGTACACGTTGGCATAGCGCAGTGCCACGAACTCGAGGCCGTGCACGTGGGCGAAGACGGCGCCGTAGCTCTCGCCGGCCAGCTTGGCGGCGCCGTACGCCGACGCCGGCGCGCACGGGTGGGTCTCCGGGGTCGGCAGCACATCGGTGTCGCCGTAGAGCGCGCCCCCGCTCGACGCGAACACCACCCTGCGAACCCCGGCGCGCACGCAGGCATCGAGGACGTTGACGGTGCCGAGCACATTGATCCGGGTGTCGAGCACCGGGTCGCTGACGGAGCGACGCACATCGATCTGGGCTGCAAGGTGGAACACGACGTCGGGCGCGACCGCGGCGACCACCGGCGCAAGGCCCTCACCGCCGATGTCGACATGGTGGAAGGCGGCCGCGTCGGCCACCTGCTCACGCCGCCCACGCGACAGGTCGTCGACTACGCTCACCTCCGTGCCGTCGCCGAGCAGCGCGTCGACCAGCATCGAGCCGATGAACCCGGCTCCGCCCGTGACCAGCGCCCTCAACGGACGGCTCGGGTGAGGGCTTCGTCGCCGACTCTCGGCAGGCGTACATGGGTCACGGCGAACACGACGGCACCCACCGCCACCACGCTGCCGTAGCTGATGCTGCGGTCGAGCAGGGCGATGCTGAGCGCTGCATTGCGACCCAGCCCGCCGACGCTCACCAGCACGCCGACCATGCCCGCCTCGACGAGGCCGAGGCCGCCGGGCAGGAATGGCACCGTGGTCAGCAGCGCGGCGACCAGCGCGATGAGCAGCAGCTGGGCGGGCCCGAGCGAGCCGCCGCCACCGAGGGCGAAGACCACCAGCGCCAGCCGGGCGCTCTCCATGCCCCATACCAGCGCCGTCAGCGGGATCAGCACCTCGAGGTGGCGAAACGACTCGACGGTGCCCATGCGAAAGCTCTCGTAGCGGTGGAACACCGCCTCGGGGAGCAGGCGCAACAGCCGCTGGCCTCGTCCCGCGCGCATCACCAGGATCGCCCCGATCCCCGCAGCGCACACGGCGACGCCGGCAACCAGGTACGGGATCAGCACCGCAGGCGCGCGGTCGTGGAACACGATCGCCCCGGCGATCAGCAGCAGTGCCATGAGGACCACCAGGTCGAGCAGGCGCTCGGCGATGATCGTGCCCAGCGCGCGCGACACCGGTACGCGCTGGCGCAACCGCGCCAGGTAGGCGCGGTAGACGTCGCCCATCTTGGCCGGCACCACGCAGTTCACGAAGAACGACACCACCAGGATCGGCACCAGCGGCATCGTCGGACGGTCCTCGCCGGCATTGCGCAACAGCAGCTTCCAGCGCCAGCTGCGCACCAGGAACGACGCCTGGTAGACGATCAGCGCGGCCAGGTACAGGCCCACGTTGGCATGGCGGATCCGGTTCCAGGCGTCCGACCAGTCGATCGGCGCTCGCCACACCGCGACGACGACGATCACCGCGGCGGCAACCAGGGACAGGATGGTCCGACGCGTGAGAAGGCGGCCGGGAGGCGCCAGCGCCGCGCTGTCCGGGGCCGGCTCCGTCACCGCAGGCCTGAGTGACACAGCAGACAACGGTAACAGCGGATTGCCGCGCCGGCGGTCACCTCGAGCACCGCTCAGGGCGTTCGCCGGCGGCCCACCCGGCTCATCAGCGGGCGTCGCTGCTCGGGGGTGGCCATCTCCTCGAGGTGACGTTCCCGTTCAGCGAGGACGCGCGTGACGGTGTCGATCCGGTCGCCGTCCCCTCTTTCGGAGAACGGACGGCTGTCCCACTGACGGATCTGGAACACCGCCTTGAGCGCGCAGTAGGGGATCGCCAGGGTGGTCAGCTCGGCCTCGCCCTGGGGAACGACGCGCCAGATCCCGCCGTGGCGACCGAGCAGGGCGCCAGGCTCGATCGACGCGCGCAGGACCTGACCGTCGAGGAAGTGAAAGGCAGCGCGGTCCCAGGCGCCGGTGACCTCGGTGGCCGGGGCGGGCTCCGGGGAGCCCACCATGATCTGGGTGATCGCCGTCAGCGGAAGGATGGCGCGCTGGTTGTTGGGCTCGACGCCGCGCACCTCCGCTTCGATCACCGGCATCTCGAAGGTGAGCTCGGGGATCTCGGCGTGGAGCACCTCACCGTCGACGAAGCTGATCACCACTGCGGCCATGGGCGCAGCGTACGGCAGCACCGAGCGGCCGCGCCCCCGCAGGTCACTGAAACGTCACGCGGGTGCTCCCGAAGCGGGGCGTACGATGGCTCAGGATGCCGCAGGTCCAGCGTCTCTGGGGTCGCCTCAACTTCTCGGTGAAGTTCGCGGTGATCATGTCGGTCGCCGGGTTGCTCATCGCGTTCATCCCGCTGTCGCTCGCCAGCCAGCAGAACAACAGCCAGGCCACCCAGCGC
>CATPCA010000121.1 GCA_955652545.1 Candidatus Dormiibacterota bacterium | reverse complement strand
CCATCCCTCGGCGCCGAGTGGCGCCGAGGGATGGGGTTTGGAAAGGCGGCCAGCCGCCTTTCCGAGAGGGGAAGGGATTCTGCCCTTCCCCTGTAAAAAGCCAGGCCGCGCGGTGCGACCTGGCTCCGTCAGGGGGGCTAGTCAGTCAGCTGCAGCCCGACGTCGCACCACAGTTGTGGCACTTGTAGCAGGCGCCGCTGCGCACCATGAGGCTGCCGCACTCGCTGCATGACGGCGCGTCACCCTGGTTGACGAACGCACCGGGCAGGCCCTCGGCCACGGGCACCGGCGTCATCGCGCGAACCGCGGCGAAACCGCTGACCCCGGTGGTCGCCGACGCGGTGACGGTGGCGGCGATCGGGCTGGGAGTCGCAGTCGGCATCCCGTCCTCGCCATCGCGCCTGATGATGCCGAGTCGGTCGCGATCCTCCTGCGGCATGAAGCGAGACGCCATCCAGCGGAAGATGTAGTCCATCAGCGACTTGGCGATCGGCACCTCGGGGTTCTTGGTGAAGCCCTGCGGGTCGAAGCGGGTGTGCGAGAGCTTGTCGACGAGCGCCTGCAGCGGAACGCCGTACTGCAGCGCCAGCGACACCGCGGTGGCGAACGCGTCCATCAGCCCGCTGACCGTCGAACCCTCCTTGGCCATCTTCAGGAAGATCTCGCCCGGCTGGCCATCGTTGTACAGCCCGACCGTGATGTAGCCCTCGTGGCCGCCCACCTCGAAGCGATGAGTCAGCGCGTTGCGCTCAGCCGGCAGGCGCTTGCGCAGCGGACGCTCGACGATCTGCACGGTGCGGCCGGTGGTCTTGTCCATCGACGTCGCCATCGGCTGGCTGCGCTTGCTGCCGTCGCGGTAGATGGCCAGCGCCTTGAGGCCGAGCTTCCAACCGTCGATGTACGCCTGCTCGATCTCGTCGACAGTGGCCTCGTTGGGCATGTTCACGGTCTTGCTGATGGCGCCGGAGAGGAAGGGCTGCACCGCCGACATCATCCGCACATGGCCCTGCCACGCGATCGAGCGCGTGCCGTTCTGCGGGGTGAAGGCGCAGTCGAAGACGGCGAGATCGTCGTCACGGAGCGACGGCGCACCCTCGATGGTGTCGTTGGCGTCGATGTGGGCGCACACGTCGGCAACCGCCGTGTCGCCGTAACCCAGCCGCTGCAACGCGAGAGGCACGGTCTGGTTGACGATCTTGAGCATGCCGCCACCGACCAGCTTCTTGTACTTGACAAGCGCGATGTCAGGCTCGACCCCGGTGGTGTCGCAATCCATCATGAAACCGATGGTGCCGGTGGGAGCGAGCACGGTGGTCTGCCCGTTGCGGTAGCCGTGCTTGGCGCCGAGCTCGTGCGCCTCGTCCCACGCGTGCCGTGCCGCGGTGACCAGGTCGGCCTCGACGCTGTCGTTGGGGATGTTGTACGCCGCCTCGCGGTGCTTGGCGATGACTCGGAGCATTGGCTGGCGATTGGCCGCGTACCCGTTGAAGGGTCCGACGTCGCGCGCCATCCGCGCCGATTGCGCATACGCCTCGCCCGTCATGATCGCTGTGACACACGCCGCCAGGTCGCGTCCCTGCGGGGAGTCGTAGGGCACGCCGCGCGCCATCAGCAGCGCGCCGAGGTTGGCGTAGCCGAGACCGAGGGGACGGAAGTCCTCGCTGTTCTTGCCGATTCTCTCGGTGGGGTAGGAGGCGTTGCCGACCAGGATCTCCTGGGCGGTGATGGTGATGTGCACCGCGTGGCGATAGCTCTCGACGTCGATGCTGCCGTCGTCGTTGAGGAACTTCAGCAGGTTCAGCGACGCCAGGTTGCACGCCGAGTCGTCGAGGTACATGTACTCGCTGCACGGGTTGCTGGCGTTGATGCGCCCGCTGTTGGCGGAGGTGTGCCAGTCGTTGATGGTGGTGTCGTACTGGATGCCGGGGTCGCCACACTGCCACGCCGACTCGGCCATCAGCCGCATCACCTCGCGGGCCTTCATCGTCTTGACCACACGGTTGGGGTCGGTGACCGCGTGCAGGTGCCAGTCGCGGTCGTCGGCGACGGCGCGCATGAACTCGTCGGTGACCCGCACCGAGTTGTTGCTGTTCTGGAAGAACACCGACGCGTACGCCTCGCCGGTGAAGGAGGAGTCGTAGCCGGCCTCGATGAGCGCCCACGCCTTGCGCTCCTCGTTGACCTTGCAGGTGATGAACTCCTCGACGTCGGGATGGTCGACGTTGAGGATCACCATCTTGGCGGCGCGTCGCGTGGTGCCGCCGCTCTTGATGACGCCGGCGAAGGCGTCGAACCCCTTCATGAAGGAGACCGGGCCGCTGGCCGTGCCACCGCCGCCGAGCTGCTCGTTGGAGCTGCGGAGCGGGGACAGGTTGGTGCCGGTGCCGCTGCCGTACTTGAAGAGCATCCCCTCGGTCTTGGCCAGCCCGAGGATCGACTCCATCGTGTCCTCGACGGAGTTGATGAAGCATGCCGAGGCCTGTGGCCGCGTGCCGGGCACGCCGACGTTGAACCACACCGGGCTGTTGAAGCTCATCTTCTGGTGCAGCACCAGGTGGGTCAGCTCGTCCTGGAAGGCCTGCGCGTCCTGCTCGGTGCCGAAGTAGCCGCCTTCGCGGCCCCAGTTGGCGATGGTGTCGCAGACGCGAGCGATCACCTGCCGGACGCTGGTCTCACGGCGCGGCGTGCCGAGCGGGCCCCGGTAGTACTTGCTGACCACGACGTTGG
>CATPCA010000120.1 GCA_955652545.1 Candidatus Dormiibacterota bacterium | reverse complement strand
CCGACCTCCTCCACCGTGGCCTTCGCGGTGGTGGGACCTGTCGTGCCACGCTTCTTGGCCTGCTCGAGCTCGCGAGCGGCGCGTCGCAACTGCTCCTGCAACCCGGCCACACGCTCCGGAACCTCGTTGGGACGCGCTCGCAATGCTCGCGCGGTGGTGAGCAGCGAGTCGGATGCCTCCCTCCAGCGCCGCTCGGCGGCCTCGCCGGCCACCATCTCGATGCGGCGCACCCCCTGGCCGATGCTGCTCTCTGACACGATGATCGCGGCCCCGACCTCGCCGGCGTGGTGGACGTGCGTCCCGCCGCACAGCTCGCGTGTCCAGCCGCCGAAGTCGACGACGCGGACGGCCTCCGTGTATTTCTCGTCGAGCAGCGCGATGGCCCCGCTCGCCTTCGCCTCGGACAACGACATGACGTCGACACGCCGTTCGAGGTCAGCGCGGATGCGCGTGTTGACCCGAGCCTCGATCTCGTTGAGCTCTTCGTGCGTCAGGGCGCGCGAGAAGGAGAAGTCGAACGTGGTGTGGTCGGGCCCCACGAATGACCCGCGCTGGACGACGCCTGTCCCGAGCACCTCACGCAGAGCCTGGTTGAGAAAGTGGGTGGCGCTGTGATGCCGCATCACCTGAGCCCGTCGCTCGGCGTCGACGACACCACGGACGGTGGTCCCGGTGGCCAGCGTTCCCTCCTGCACGCGCACGGTGTGGACGCGAGCCGTGCCGGCGTAGCTGGTGTCGAGCACGCGGGCGCGGCCGCCATCGAAGATGAGGTCGCCGGTGTCGCCCACCTGCCCGCCGGCCTCCGCGTAGAAGGGGCTCCTGTCGAGGATGACGGCGTCCTGCGCACCCGCGGGGAGGTGATCGCGGATATCCTCCCCGCCGATTCGCAGGACTGTGGCGGTGGTCTGGAGGACCTCATAGCCGACGAACTGCGTATCAGGCAGCTGGAGACCGCCCTCGAAGCCGACGAGCACCCGCGCAGACTTGCTGCGTGCCCGCTGCTCGGCCATGGCAGCATCGAACCCGGCCCGGTCGACGGCGATCCCCCGCTCCGCGGCCATCTCGGTCGTCACCTCGATGGGCATGCCGAAGGTGTCATGCAGCCGGAACGCCTCATCGCCGGGGATGGTTCCGGCACCCGAATCCAGCAGCGCGGCCAGCCGCTCGGTGCCGGCGTCCAGCGTGCGCGCGAAAGCCTCCTCCTCGGCCCGCAGCGTGCTCTCCACCAGCGCCTGATTCTGGACGATCTCCGGATACGCGTCACCCATGGCCTCGACCACGACCGGCGCGGCCGGCGCCATCCCACCACGCAGGCCGATCCGCCGGCCGTGGATGGCAGCCCGGCGGATGACGCGGCGGAGGACGTAGCCGCGACCGTCAGTGCCCGGCAGGACCCCGTCGGCGATGAGAAAGACCGCGGCGCGGACGTGGTCGGCGAGCACATGCAGGCTGGCCACCTGTTCGGGGCCGGCGGTGGGGCTTGCGCGAGTGGCGAAGTTGGCGACGATGTCGCGGAAGATGTCGGTCTCGTAGTCGCTGCGCACCCCCTGGATGACCGCGGCGAGGCGCTCGAGGCTCATGCCGGTGTCGACCGTCTTCTTGGGGAGGGGGGCCCGGTTACCTGCGTCATCCTGGTCGAACTCCATGAACACGAGGTTCCACACCTCCACCCAGCGGTTGCCCCCGCACTCGTCGTCGGGGCGGCAATCGTCGCGGCCGCAGGAGCAGGGCCCGCCCCAGTCCCAGAAGATCTCGCTGTCGTAGCCGCACGGTCCGGTCAGACCGGCCTGCCACCAGTTGTCGGTGAGGCGGGTGATGTGCCCCGGGGGCACACCGACCTGGAGCCAGAAGCGCTCGGATTCGCGGTCGTCCGGGTAGATGCTCGGCCACAACCTCTCGCCGTCGAGCCCGAACTCCTCGGTGAGCAGCTCCCAGGCGAGGCTGATGGCACCTTCTTTGAAGTACTCGCCGATCGACCAGTTGCCGAGCATCTCGAAGAAGGTGTGGTGGGAGTCGTCGCCCACCTCGGAGATGTCGTCGCGCAGTCCCTGACCGCGGAAGCACTTCTGGCATGACACCAGCAGCGGGGCCGGCGGCTGCAGCTCTCCGGTGATGTAGGGCTTCAGCGGAACCATCCCGGCCACGGTGAACAGCAGGGACGGATCGTCGTGGGTGATCAGCGATGCGCTCGCCAGACGATGGTGTCCGTGCTGTTCGAAGTAGCTGAGAAAACGTTCCCGGATCTCGTTTGTGCGCAAACGCCCGTCCAATGTGAGGCTCGCGGGCGCGAGCCGATGACTGTGGGAGATCGCGGCAATTGTAGCCGCTACCGGGCGAATCGCCCGATCCCCTCAGACGATGGCGGTGTCGCCCATCTCGCGCCTGAGGTGCTCGACGGCAGCGCGCTGCAGCCGCGACACGTGCATCTGCGAGATGCCGAGCCGCTTGGCCACCTCGGTCTGGGGCAGCTCTTCGACGAACCTCAGGGCCATGATCTCGCGCTCGCGCGGGTTGAGGTGCGCCATCGCCTGCTCGAGGAGCGCCCGCATTTCGACTCGGTCGAGATTGCTGTCCTCAGCCCCCAGCCTCTCTCCAAGGGTGGTCGCCTCCTCCACGCGTCCGCCGGGGGAGGTCTCCAGCGACACCGTGTGCTGGGCGGGCGACACCTCGAGCGCGGCGAGCACGTCCTCGGGGTCCAGCCCGATGCGCTCGCCGATCTCTGTGACGCTGGGGGCGCGACCCAGCTCCCCGGTCAGCTGCTGCGACGCCGCGTTGACCCGGAGCAGGTTCTCCTGGAGTCGGCGCGGCACCCTCACCGCCCAGGACCGATCGCGGAAATAGCGGCGGATCTCGCCCATGATCGTCGGCGTCGCGAACGTGCTGAACTCGTTCTCCAAGGACGGGTCGAACCGCTCGATGGCGTGAATCAAGCCGAGGAAGCCGACCTGCTCGATGTCCTCGAGCGGCTCACCCCGGTTGGCGAAGCGACGAGCGATGTAGTGGACGAGGTCCGAGTTCAGCTCGACAAGCCGCTCGCGCACATCGGGGTCGTGGCCCTCGCGGTACTCGCGCAGCAGCCTGCGCACAAGATCGCGCCGGGCACTGGGCGCCGGCTTGGCGATGGTCCGGGTCCGCTCCGTGCGCGCCGCCCCGTCCTCACGGGGCGTCCGGGTCACGAAGCCTTGTACTTCGTCAGCCGGACGCGCAGACCACCGGTGCGTTCGTCGACCCGGTAGCTGTGGTCGTCGACGAACAGCCCCATGAGTCGGAGCGCAAGGTCCGTGGCCGCGGCCACCTCCTGGCGCTCGCGCTCCACCGCCTGTACCGCCTGCATCGCGGCGCGCTGCTTGGCCGCGGCCGCCCGGGCCACGACTTCGCGTGCGCAACTGCTCTGCACCTGCACTTCGAGCCGCTCGCCCTCGACGGTGAAGGTCAGACGGATCTGCCCCACCCCTGCGCCGCCCACCCGCGCCGCGCAGGCAAGAGCGTTCTCGCACGCCTGGGCGACTGCGATGGTGAGGTCGTGCACCGCTTCGACGTCGAAACCAGCCACCACGGCGAAGGCCGAGGCCGCGCGCTTGGCGACGACGATGTAGGCGGGGTCGGCCGGCAGACGGAGTTCAGACGTGGTCCGTGTCATCCCAGTTGAGAAGTACCCCGTGTCACTGCTTGTCAAACTGTTCATCCCCCTGCTTGCCGCCCTCCAGCAACCGATCCGCGGCGGCCCGTCCCTCGGCGATCGCCTCGTCGATCTCCGCACCAACCTGCCGAGAGCGCCGCTGCTCGGCGACGCGCCAGTACACGATCGCCCCGGACAGGGCGGCAGCGGCGAGGAGCCCCGAGCGACCGAACGGAAAACGCAGGACGGATCTCCCTACTGGATGAGCCGCGATTATCGACGACCCAGCCGGCGTGGGGCGGCGAGGATCAGGCCGGCCGCCTCGACCAGGGCGATGCCGCCGGCGTCGGCGACCGGGTGAACCGCGCCGAGGGTGGGCCCTCCGTGGCCGCCGAGCGAGATCAGCTCCGCGCCGAGCAACCCCGCCGCGGCGCAGATGAGGGCGAGGATGTAGTTGCCGCGACCGGGGACCAGCACCCGGGTGAGCTGAGCGCCGATGGCCACGATCAAGACGGCGAGGAGGATGCCCGGGCTCACGCCCGCAGCCTAGAGGAGGAATGACACCCCGGCATGGCCACGCCGTCGAGGGGCTGAGCCCGATAACCAGGTGGGATCCCGCACGGCGCCTTCCCCCATCCACGCGCTCAATGCGGAGGCTCGAGGTCCAGCGAACGAATATGAGGTTCCCGATGCGTTTGATGTTGGTCCAGCCGCATCTGTGGACGACTGCGACCAGCCGGGTGCCGCAGACGATCCTACCCCAGGCTCGCCGGCATCAACCCTCGCCGGGGTGTGACGTTTCCGCGCGCAACCGGGTACTGGGCGACGGCGGCCGCAGCTGAAGGCCGAGCTCGGCGAGTTGCTCCTCCTCAACGGGGGCGGGGGCACCCGTCATCGGCTCCTGGGCTTGCGGGTGCTTGTGGAAGGCGATGACGTCGCGGATGTTCTCCTCGCCGAGCCCCTCCATCACCAGCCGTTCGATGCCGGCGGCGAAACCGCCGTGAGGCGGGACGCCGTACTCGAAGGCCTCGAGCAGGAAGCCGAACTTGCGCTGCGCGGTCGCTGCGTCGATGCCCATGGCGGCGAACACCCGCTG
>CATPCA010000119.1 GCA_955652545.1 Candidatus Dormiibacterota bacterium | reverse complement strand
GGCCTTCACATCGTCCTCGCTCATCGGCGCGGCAACGGGAATCCGGATTCTTCCCGACGGGCTCTTTCAGGCCGTGGCGGAGCCGGTCCGCGAGGGCGGTGGAGCCGCGGCTGTGGTGCGACCGGAAAGCGACGGAACGGGGTGACCCGCCGGCACAGCAGCGCGATCAACTCCCGGAGCCCGTCCAGTTACAGGAGATGTTTGCCTCTTCCTAGTCGAGCGCGAGGCGGTGGTCTCGCACTTCGAGGTTGCCACACACCTGACTCCTGACACGCCTGCCGCTGTTCAGGCCCCGCGAAACGCGCCGGACTAGCTTTGATCCCAACCTGTCGGTTTCTGCAGCGCCGACAGCTCCTCACCGACATGACTGTGGTGCTCGCGCCGCTGACAGCGATTCTCCGCGGCCAGGTCACCGTCACCTCAGTCAACCCGCGGGGGTGTTTTACCTGTCCAACCGCGGACGAGCTACGGCGTGCCCACGAGAAACGACCTTAACATTGGTCTATGATCGCGGCGGCCCTCGGTCAGCCGTCGATGCAACGACGAGCCTCAGGAGGAGTGCGCCATGGCCCAAGGAGTGACGCCGGCACCCCGGGTCACCGGTCAGCTACGACGCGAGGTCGGTCTGACCTCCCTCACGTTCATCTCGCTGGGCTCGATCATCGGCTCGGGATGGCTGCTCGGGGCCCTGCTCGCTGCGCAGATCGCCGGCCCCGCCTCACTGCTTTCATGGATCCTGGGGGGCGCGATCATCGCGCTGCTGGCGCTGATCCACGCCGAGCTGGGCTCCGCCTATCCGATGGCCGGCGGCACGGCGCGCTTTCCCCACCTCGTCTTCGGTTCGATCCCGGGCTTCACCGCCGGCTGGGCCGCCTGGCTTCAGGCGGTGACCATTGCCCCCATCGAGGTCGAGGCGGCGCTGTCCTACCTGAACAACAAGGCGCCCGGACTGGTCAACGCCAAGGACATGACCCTGACCGGCGAGGGGCTGCTCATCTCCGCGGCCCTGATGCTCGGCTTCACTGTGCTCAACATCCTCGGCGTGCGCTGGCTGGCCGAGAGCAACAGGATCACGGTGCTGTGGAAAACAGCGATCCCGGTGCTGACGGTGATCGTGCTGTTGATCGTCTCCTTCCACGCGTCCAACTTCAACGCGGGCGGCGGGTTCGCACCCTTCGGAGTTCACGGGATCTTCGCGGCGCTGCCCGCGGGCGTCGTCTTCGCCGTCCAGGGCTTCGAGCAGGCCATCCAGATGGGCGGCGAGGCCAAGAACCCGGCGCGCGACATGCCACGCGCTGTGATTGGAGCCATGGTGATCGGCACGGCCATCTACCTGTTGCTCGAGCTGGCCTTCATCGGCGCGATCAATCCGAACAACCTCGCCCATGGCTGGAGCGGGGCGATCGTCGGCAAGGGCGACTTCGGTCCCTACGCGACCATTGCAACGGGGCTGGGTCTGGGCTGGCTCGCCGCGCTCCTCTACGTCGATGCGTTCATCTCCCCGGCCGGCACCGGCCTCGTCTACCTGGGGACCTCGTCCCGCCTCTCGTACGCGCTGGGGCGCAACGGGTACCTGCCCGGGGCGGTCGACCAGGTGAGCAAGCGAGGGGTGCCCTGGGTCTCGATCCTGCTGGCGTTTGTCGTCGGCCTGGTCGTCTTCCTGCCCTTCCCGAGCTGGCAGAGCCTGGTCGGACTGGTCACGTCGATCACGGCTATCATGTACGCCTTCGCGCCGGTGTCACTTGCCGCCCTGCGCAAGTCCGACCCGGATCGTGAGCGGCCGTACCGGCTCCCCTTCGCCTCCGTGCTCTCACCGCTGGGCTTCGTCTCAGCCGACCTGATCGTCTACTGGTCGGGTTGGACCACTGTCAACCGACTGTTCCTGGCCTTGATCGTGGGTCTGGTGCTGTTCGCCATCTCGATGGTGTTCCGCAAGCCGGACAAGCGGCCGATCGTGGATTGGAAGGCGTCGATCTGGGTGCTGCCCTGGCTCCTCGGCATGGCGCTGATCTCCTACCTCGGCCAGTTCACCGGCGGCACCAAGGCGATCCCCTTCTACGTCGACATGCTGGTGGTCGCCGTCTTCAGCCTGGCCATCTACTACATTGCCGTCGCCTTCTCCATGCCCGCGAACAAGGTCCGGGCGGCCATCGCCGCCGAGGAGCTCGAGGTCGCCGACCAACCCGAGTTGAAGGTCGCTGGCTGAGCGACGACGCCACCGTCCAGGTGAGGGAGGCTGCCATGACACCCACGCGCATCGTTGCCGCCGTCGACGGATCTCCGGTCGCGGAACGCGCTCTGGCCTTCGCCATCGAGGAGGCGGAGGCGCGGCACCTGCCGCTCAGCGTTGTGGCCGCCCGGCCCACCCTGTCGGCGCGCTGGTCGGGAGACGCTCGCCTGGCGCCGCCGCTGGACGCCGAAACGGCCGAGGACCTACGATCCCTTGCCGAGGAGATGCTCGCCAAGGTGGAGCAGGAGCGCGGCAAGCCCAACACCGCCCCCACCTCCATCGAGCTGCTCAACGGACCTCCCGCGGAAATCATCGAGGAGTTTCTCCGACCCTCCGACCTGCTGGTCATCGGGTCGCGCGGCATCGGCGGCGTGCGCCGGCTGCTACTCGGCTCGGTGAGCAGCGCGCTGGTGCAGGCTGCGCCCTGCCCGGTGGTGGTGGTCAGACCGGAGGCGGGAAGCGACGGCGGCCGGCCGGCCGGGCCCTGATCTCCGACCCTCCCTCCGCTTCGTTTGTAGCCGTATGGCCGTAGACAAGGCCGGCTCGATCAGCGTGGACCGCCGTAGGATCTGACTAGCACCTGAAGGGAGCCGGCGCGGGCAACGGCTCGAAGGCCAAGCTGCTGGAACGGTTTAAGACGTGTGCGTCGCAATCAGCGTTTCGCCGAACCGGGCATCGGGGCCGTAGGCGTGACTGTCCGGCTCCGGACAGACGGCAACGGCCCCCACGCGCGATGATGCACCTGTGAGCAGTGACCCTTACGCCGACTCGGAGGTGTGCGCCGCGTGTGGCGGCCGACTCGTCGCGATGAGTTCGTCGCTCCCCGAGCGCGTGCAAGGCGGCCCACACTTCAAGTGCACCGAGTGCGGACAGTCGTATGCGTCGCGCGCTTCCGCCGACCCGTTGCCACTCGGTCACGACTGACGCTGCTGAGGCCATCGCTGTACTGAATCTGGTGATCGCCGAGCCAGGAGGTGGTGGGTATGGGCGAGAACGCACGCGAGCACTTGGTTACGGTCGAGCCGGCGACAGAGGGGCTCCACGTCTACTCAACCCTTCCCCCGGCTGACGGAGATTACGCCATGGTCGTCATCCCCTGGGATCGGGCCGTCGAGGTCTCGCGACGCATCCTGGAGCTCGCCCGCAATCACGGCGACGCGAAGTGAGGACGGTTCCACGAGTTGAATCGGTTACCGACGGTGGGGCAGCCCTGGCGCGGCACGCGGGCAACAGCCGTGCCGTGCAGATACTGGCCCGTGCAGGTCTCGCAGCTCGCGGATTCACCTACCTGATCATCGCGCTGCTTGCGGCCCAGATTGTGCTGGGCAAGTCAGCGCAGACCGCCGATCAGCACGGTGCCATCGAGGAGGTCGCCTCCCAGCCCTTCGGCCGGCTGCTCCTGATCGCACTCGCTCTGGGCTTTGCCGCCTACGCGCTGTGGCGCTTGTCAGTCGCCGCCGTCGGTAATCCCGGTGGTGGTGCGAAGTCCGCAGCCAAGACGACTGGTCGGCGGCTCGGCGCGCTGGCGACAGGAGTCGTCTACGCCGGTCTCTGCGTCACCACCATTCTTGTCGTCGCGGGCCGATCGGCTTCCTCGAGTAGCCAACGGCAGCAGAGCGCCACCGCGTCGCTGCTCGGACTCCCTCTGGGGCGTGCGCTGGTGATCGCCATCGGAGTCGGCGTCGTTGTCGGCGGATGCGTCGTGATCTGGTGGGGGTTGGCCCGAAAGTTTGAGAAGAGCCTCGCCACTGAGAAGATGGGAGCGCAAATGCGCCGCTGGGCCAGCGGCCTGGGCGTCGCCGGCAACGGCGCAGGCGGGATCGTGCTCGTCCTCGTCGGCATCTTCCTCGTCCAGGCCGCCGACGCCAATGATGCTGGCGCGTCCAAGGGCCTCGACCAGACCCTGCGCACCGTCGCCGTCGAACCGTTTGGTAAGGCGCTACTGCTGGCCGTCGCGGTTGGGTTGGCGGCGTATGGTCTCTATTCGTTCGTGGAGGCGCGGTTCCGACGGGTCTGAAGCTCAGCCATCAGCTCCCATCATGAGCCCGAGCGTGATTCGCGCATCGGCCCCGTCGTTCAAGGGTCGACGTCAACTACCACGCCCACCGCCAGCAAAACCGATGCCGACTCCGGGTTCCATGATCGGTACCCCACGTCGTACGACATTGACACCCAAGCGCATCAAGGGTGCCGACTCTTCAGTGTTACTAGTGGCCCAGCCCGGTGATGCCGGCGATGACGAGCCAACTGATGAGGACACCGAAGCTGACCGCGGCAGTCGTCATGCTCCAACCGCCGAAATGGCGGGAGCGACGCTTGCGAAAATACGCTCTGCGAACCTGGAGACTGTCCAGACCGGACGGCGGAGTCATCACCGAGTCCTCATGAGGGTCATGTGGTGAGGTTGCTCCGACCGACGTAACAAGTGCAGCAACAACAGCGACGGCGCGCCTACTGATGAGCCGCTACACGTGTCTCCCAGAAGCCCAGCCTCGATCGGAATCGTTCGGCCTGAGCCTCGACGACCGGGACATTGGTCAGCTCGACCTCTCGTCGCGCCTGCGGAGACTGATCGGCCATGAGGTCCTTGATGCGCGCGAGCACCGCTTCCTCCATGGTCAGGATCTCCCTGTAGATGTTCCTCCAGAACAGCGCCTGTTCGAGGGTGGCTGTAGCCGGATTAACCTCTCCATCCATCCCCAGCGTGTCGTCCCCGCCCCTCGTCGCGGCGACGATATCGGGTCGGGTCTCAAGAGCGGGGTCGGGCGTATTCATGGTCCTTTGATACACGGAGCAGCATAAAAAGATCAGTAACAGGGTCCGTATATAGTGGCCACCGATGGCGGCAGCCCGAGCCAAGAAAACGGTCGCGCGTCCTCTCGAGGGCGAGGACCTGGAAACAGAGCATTGGGAAGACGCGCGCCACTGGATGAGCATCTACGACGACCTGGTCCGCTTCAAGCTGGGGCTCCTCGACCGCGTCAAGCGGGAGTTGCCCAAGCTGCATCCGGTGGCGCAGAGGGCCGCGGACGAGGATGTCACCATCATCGAGACCCAGATGGAGGGGTACTACGGCCGATTGGATCTGTGGTACCAGCGCGTGTGGAAGCTCCAGGGCCTCTGGCTTGATCCGGCTGGACGCGTACTGCGCCACAAGGGTGAGGATGCGGTTCTCACCCATCGAGAGTTCGAACTCCTCCAATTCCTTCTGGACCACCCCCACCGCTTCTTCACCGTGTCGCAGATCGCCGGATATGCCTGGTC